>NZ_CFIFWG010000180.1:0-5606 GCF_984466335.1 Roseitalea sp.
CGTCTGTTCTTCAACCTCGTTCAACCCGGAAGAGTGCTCAGCTTCGACGGCCCGCGGCCGTTCGACGTCCTGCTCGGATACGGCAAGGACGCCCGGGTGACGATCGACGGCGAGGCGTTCGAGGGTGGCGCCGATGACGGCGCGCAACTCGTGCTGGGCTCGGGTACCTTCATTCCCGGCTTCGAGGCGCAGCTTGCCGGCGCCAAGGCGGGCGACGAGACCCAGGTGACCGTGACGTTTCCCGAGGACGATCAGGCCACCCATCTGGCCGGCAGGCAGGCCGTGTTCGACGTCAAGGTCTCGCTGGTCGAGAAGGCCGAGCCCGTCGAGATCGACGATGAACTGGCCGAAAAGCTCGGCATCGAGAGCGCCGAGCGGTTGCGCGCGGTGGTGCGCGAGCAGATCGAGAGCCAGTATGCGGGCATGACCCGGCAGAAGGTCAAGCGCCAGCTTCTGGACGCGCTCGACGAGATGTACCGGATCGACAGCCCCGAAAAGCTCGTCGAGACGGAGTTCAACAACATCTGGGGGCAGATCAGCGGCGAGCTCGAACAGGCCGGCCGCACCTTCGAGGACGAGGAGACGACCGAGGAGGAGGCGCGCGCCGAATATCGCAAGCTCGCCGAACGCCGTGTCCGGCTTGGCCTTGTCCTGTCCCATATCGGCGAGGAGGCCGGCGTCGAGGTGACCGACACCGAACTTCAGCAGGCGGTGATGCGCCAGGTGCAGCAATATCCCGGCCAGGAACGCGAGGTGATGGAGTTCTTCAAGAAGACACCGGACGCCGTCGCCAACCTGCGCGCGCCGCTGTTCGAGGAGAAGACCGTCGATCACCTGCTGACCGTCGTCGCCGTCACCGACGAGACCGTCAGCAAGGAAGCGCTGATGGCCGACGACGAGGACGAGGGCGAGATCGTGCCGAAGAAGGCCGGGGAGACCGACAAGAAGGCCGGAACCGGCAAGAAAAAGGCGCCGCCGAAGAAAAAGAGCGGCGAGGCTCCGGCCGAGGGCGAGGGGGGCGACGCCGCCGGGTGACGCACGTCCGATCGGGCCGGGCGGGACCATCGCTCCCGCCAACGCCCGATCGTCGGCGCAAGCCTGATCGACCGCCGCTTGCGACCGGTTGCGACCATTTGGCAGGGCTTGACGTTTGGATCGACCGCACGATCTGGCGGCGGCGAGGGGTCTTTGTCCCCGAACGCAAGCCTGTTTCGTGACCTGGGGGATCGGCGTTTGGCCAAATATCTGATCTATGGCGGCAATGGCGGCATCGGGCGGGCAATCGCACGCAGCCTGCGCGAAGACGGGCACGGGCTGCATCTGGTCGGGCGCGATGCGCAGGCCCTTGCCGATGGCGCCGCCGAACTGGATGCCGCCTATTCGGTGGCCGATGTGACCAAGGCCCGGCAGATCGCACGGGCCGCATCGGACGCAGGCGACGATCTGGCCGGGCTCGTCTATGCCGTCGGCACGATCAACCTCAAGCCGCTCGCCCGGCTCACCGAGGACGATTTCCTGGCCGATTTTCGCCTCAACGCCTTGGGCGCGGCACTGGCCGTGCAAGCCTCGCTCGGCGCCCTGAAGGCCGGGCAGGGCGGCTCGGTGCTGCTGTTTTCCACGGTCGCCGCACGGCAGGGGTTTGCCGCCCATGCCTCCGTTGCCATGGCCAAGGGGGCCGTCGAGGGCCTCGTCCGGGCACTCGGCGCGGAACTGGCGCCCAAGGTGCGCGTCAACGCGATCGCGCCAAGCTTGACCCGCACGCCGCTTGCCGCCCCCATGCTCGGCTCCGAGCAAATGGCCAAGGCCATCGCCGGCATGCACGCGCTGCCGCGCATCGGCGCGCCCGAGGACATGGCCGGCCTTGCCCGCCTGCTCCTGACCGACGCCGGCGACTGGATCACCGGACAGGTGATCGGTGTCGACGGCGGCCGTTCGACGCTGCGCGCCAAAGGCTGACGGCGGTGCCGAAAGCGGTGCGCCTGGTGCTCGGCGACCAGCTTTCGCCGCATGTTTCCAGTCTCGCGGATGCCGAGCCGGGACGCGACGTCGTCGTGATGGCCGAACTGTGGGACGAAACCGCCTATGTGCGCCACCACAAGAAGAAGATCGCCTTCGTGTTCGCGGCCATGCGCCATTTCGCCGCCGAACTGGAGGCGCAGGGGTTTGTGGTCGATTATCGCCGGCTCGACGCGAGCGATGGCTCCCTGCGTTCCTTCACAGACGCGCTTGCGGCGGCGCTCGAACGGCACGCCCCCGATCGCGTGATCGTCACCGAGGCGTCCGAATGGCGCGTCTTGCGCATGCAGGAAAGCTGGCGCGACCGGTTCGGCATCGACGTCGAGATTCGGCCGGACGACCGCTTTCTTTCGAGCCGTGCGGACTTTGCCCGCTGGGCTGCCGGCCGCAAGAGCCTGCGCATGGAGCATTTCTACCGCCACATGCGCCGCGGAACCGGCTATCTGATGACGGGCGGCAGGCCCGAGGGAGGGCAATGGAACTATGATGGGGACAATCGCGCGCCGCCCAAAAGGGGTCTTGCCGTCCCCAAACGGCCGACATGGCCGGCCGATGACGTCACCCGCGCCGTGACCGATCTCGTCGGGGCGCGGTTCGGCGACCATTTCGGCGATCTCGAACCGTTCGATCATCCGGTGACGCGCGCCGACGCGAACGCCTATCTCGACTGGTTCATCGCGCATGCGCTGCCCGACTTCGGCACCTACCAGGACGCGATGGTGACGGGCGAGCCCCTGATGTTCCATGCGCACCTTTCGGCGCTGATCAACATCGGGCTCATCGATCCGCGCGCGTGCTGCGACAGGGCCGAGGTGGCCTGGCGCGAAGGGCGCGCGCCGCTCAACGCGGTCGAGGGCTTCATTCGCCAGATCATCGGCTGGCGCGAGTTCGTCCGCGGCATCTACTGGCTGCGCATGCCCGGCTATGCCGACGAGAACGCGCTGTCGGCCGATCGCGATCTGCCCGCCTGGTTCTGGAGCGGCGAAACGAACATGAACTGCCTGCGCCAGGTCATCGGCGAAACGAAGCGAAACGCCTATGCGCATCATATTCAGCGCCTGATGGTGATCGGCAATTTCGCGCTTCTCGCCGGCCTTGGTCCCCGAAGGGTGCAGCAATGGTTCCTGGCCGTCTATCACGACGCCTATGAATGGGTTGAAATGCCCAACGTGGTGGGCATGGCGCTCTACGCCGACGGGGGCCTGTTCGCCTCCAAGCCCTATGCCGCAACGGGTGCCTACATCGATCGCATGTCCGATTATTGCGGCGGCTGCGGCTACAGCGTCAAGCGCAAGAACGGTCCCGGAGCCTGCCCGTTCAACTATCTTTATTGGCGCTTTCTGATCGACAATCGCCGGCAGCTTGCGGGCAATCGGCGCATGGCCGTCATGTATCGCACGCTGGAACGGATGACCGACGCAAAAAAGCAGGCAATCGCCGACGATGCGCGGCGGTTTCTCGATGCGATCGAAACGGCCTAGGCGGAGCGGCGCCAAACCCGCAATGCAAGCGCCGATCGCGCGCGGCCGATCGCATCCGCCTTTCTTTCGCCCGACAGGTTGCCGCAATGTTAAGCGGGTCGTTCGCGCCAAACCCTTGATTTGACTGGCACCGGCGGGCGGACCGTTCGCAGCGTGACCAGCCGGCGCCACTCTTTCGCCATTTTTTCCCCTTGCGGCGCAAAACCGATCTGCCTATACGCCGCGCCACCATTGCGCGTGCGACCCGCCGGCAATGCCGACAACAGGAGCGATCATGGATCGACACACTGCGAAGCCGGGCTGGAACCTCACATTGTGGGCGCTGGCCGGATTTCTCATCGTCGCGCTTGCCGTTTACATGGCCGGCGGCAAGTCACCCTCCGACGTGATGGCCACCGAAACGAGCGCCTTGTCCTGACCGGCGCGACGGCCGGCCGCGACCGAAACGCAAGGGCTGCCATCGGGCGGCCCTTTTTCGTTGCGTTATGGTCGGCGATGTCGCCCCGGCGCCATTGCGCGTCGGTGGGTGCCCTGCGTTGGCGCGACACGGCCCCGACAATGAGCGATATCCACCCGAGGCAACCGGCATGTTCCTTTCCGTCTTCGACCTGTACAAGATCGGCATCGGACCGTCCTCGTCCCATACGGTGGGGCCGATGGTCGCGGCCGCGCGCTTTCTTGGGGAACTGCGGTCGGACGCATGGCCCAGGCCGGCCGGCGCGCGCCCCCAAAGGCTTGGCGCATCGCTGCACGGCTCGCTCGCCTTCACCGGCGTCGGCCACGCCACCGACCGCGCCGTGATCCTGGGTCTTGCCGGCGCGCGGCCCGACACGATCGACCCCGACGCGATGGACGCCATCGTCGCGCGGGTGCGCGAAACGGGGCAGGTGACCCCGCCCGGCCACCCGGCCTACCGGTTCGATCCGGCGGCGGACCTGGTCTTCGACAGGAAGCAACCCATGCCTGGCCACGCCAACGGGCTCGCCTTCTTCGCCCATGACGGCGACGGCAGGCTGCTGCTGCGCCGCGGATATTATTCCGTCGTCGGCGGCTTCATCGTCGGCGAGGAGGAGATCGGCAGGCAGACCGTCTACGGCCGGCAGGCCGGGGACGATCAGGTGCCCTATCCGTTCGCCAGCGCCGCCGGGATGATCGCTATGGCCGAGGCGTCGGGCAAGACGATCGCGCAGATGAAGCGGGCCAACGAGGCCGCGCGCGATCCGGGCGACCATCTCGATGCAAGGCTCGACGCCATCTGGGACGCCATGGACAAAAGCATCGAGCGCGGCATGCGCGCCGAGGGCGAACTGCCGGGCGGGCTGAAGGTCAGGCGCCGGGCGGGGCGGCTCGCCGGGCAACTGCGCGAAAAGGCGAGGTCGAACCGGTTCGACCCGCTCGTCGCCAACGACTGGCTGACCGTCTACGCCATGGCCGTCAACGAGGAGAACGCCGCCGGCGGCCGCGTCGTCACGGCGCCGACCAACGGCGCGGCGGGCACCGTGCCGGCGGTCATCAAATATATGCTCCGGTTTCATGAAGGCGCAACGCGCGAGGATGTCCGCGTCTTCCTTTTGACGTCCGCGGCGATCGGCGGCCTGATCAAGCACAACGCCTCGATTTCGGGCGCCGAGGTCGGCTGCCAGGGCGAGGTGGGCAGCGCCGCGGCGATGGCCGCCGCCGGCCTGGCAGCCGTGATGGGCGGCACGCCGCCCCAGATCGAGAACGCCGCCGAGATCGCCCTGGAGCACCATCTGGGCATGACCTGCGATCCGATTGCCGGGCTCGTCCAGGTGCCGTGCATCGAGCGCAACGGCATCGCCGCCGTCAAGGCGGTCACCGCCGCCTCGCTCGCGCTCAAGGGGGACGGCACGCACATCGTGCCGCTCGACGCCTGCATCGAGACCATGCGGCAGACCGGCGCCGACATGGACACGCGCTACAAGGAGACCTCGCTTGGCGGCCTTGCGGTCAATCTTCCCCAATGCTGAGCGGCCAAGCCTGTGGATCGCGGTGCCGGGCCATTGATCGGCGGCCCGATTGGTCCATGTTCGCATCATGCCGCTGCATCTTCTCAAACTGTGCGTGGGCGCCGAAAGCGTCGATAGTCAC
>NZ_CFIFWG010000181.1:0-5598 GCF_984466335.1 Roseitalea sp.
GCAAACTGTCCGCGCGGCCACCCAGAGCCTTTCATGCTTGGATGGAATCGTTCTGCCGGTGTCCCGCATCCGAGGTTCGTTCCATGAAGGCAGCGGGCTCGGGGCGAATTTCGGATTCGAAAGGACACGAGCGACTTATTGAATAAAGTGTGGTTTTGGATTTGAAGTTCGTTCACGCATGTGCCGCGAACAATGCGACGAACGTCAAATCCACCACACCAGGGAGGACCACCATGCCGTTATCCAAGGACCGGGTCGGCGGGCTCTTGCTGCTCGCCTTTTGCGTCACCTACGCGTTTCTGAGCCAGCAGATCCGCCTGCTGCCGTTTCAGGAGAATGTGGCCTTCCACGCGCGCACCATGCCCGAGGTGCTGTCGGTGCTGGGCATTGGCCTGTCGCTGATCGTCATCGTCTTCCCCGGCTCGAAGGCGCGGCTCGATTTCACCGGCTATGACTGGGTCAAGGTCGTTGTGTTCCTGGCGCTGATGTCGGCCTACGGCTTCACCATCCGCCCGCTCGGCTTCATCGCCTCCACGTCCCTGTTCCTGATGATCGGCTTCTGGCTGCTCGGCGAGCGGCGACCGCTGCATCTGATCGTCGTGGCCGTGCCGCTGGTCGTCCTGTTCTGGGTGCTGATGACGCAGGGGCTGGACGTGTTCATCGAGCCGCTGCCCACTTTCCTGCGCGGGGAGAGCTGAGCCATGGTCGAGGGCATCCTGATCGGCCTTGCGACGGCCCTTTCGTTCCAGAACATCATCTTCGTCATGATGGGGTGCCTGGCCGGCACCTTCATCGGGATGCTGCCGGGCCTTGGGCCCATGTCGGCGATCGCGCTGATGATCCCGATCGCGGCGACGCTTGAGCCGTCCGCCGGCATCATCCTGATGGCCGCCGTCTATTACGGCGCGATCTTCGGCGGCTCGACCTCGTCGATCCTGATCAACGCGCCGGGCGTCGCCTCGACGGTCGCCACCTCGTTCGACGGCTATCCCATGGCGAAGAGCGGCAAGGCCGGCAAGGCGCTGGCGATCGGCGCCTATTCGTCCTTTTCGGGCGGCGTCATCGCCGCATTGTTCCTGCTGGTCGCGGCGCCTTCGCTGGCCGCCGTCTCGCTGTCCTTCCATTCGACCGACTATTTCGCACTGATGGTGCTCGGCCTGGTCGCGGTGGCCGCCTTCGCCGGCAAAGGCGACATGGCCAAGGCGCTTCTGATGACCGTCGTCGGCCTGATGCTGTCGACGGTCGGCACCGACCAGACGCAAGGGGTTCCGCGCTTCACGCTCGGCATGATCGATCTTGTCGACGGCATTTCCTTCCTGCTGCTGGTGATGGCCACATTCGCGCTGTCCGAGGCGCTGATGGCGATCCTGAAGCCCAAGGGCGACGCGGACCGCCTCAAGGAGAAGGAAGCCTCGCAGAATCTGGGCTCGATGGCCGTCAGCAAGCAGGAAGTCAGGGAGATGGCGCCGGTGATCGGCCGGTCCTCGGTGCTGGGCTTCCTGATCGGCGTGCTGCCCGGCGCGGGCGCCACCATCGCCTCGTTCCTGGCCTACGGCACCGAGCAGCGCCTGGCCGGACCGGAAAAAGGCAAGCAGTTCGGCAAGGGCTCGGTGCGCGGCCTGTCGGCGCCCGAGACCGCAAACAACGCGGCGGCGACCGGCTCCTTCGTGCCGCTTTTGACGCTGGGCATTCCCGGTTCGGGAACGACGGCGATCATGCTCGGCGCGCTGATCGGCTACGGCATCCAGCCCGGCCCGCGCCTCTACATCGATCAGCCCGAGGTGTTCTGGTCGGTGATCGTGTCGATGTGGATCGGCAACATCGTGCTGCTGATCCTCAACCTGCCGCTGATCCCCTATATCGCCCGCGTTCTGGCGATCCCGTCGCGCTTCCTTTTGCCGCTGATCCTGTTCTTTTCGCTGATCGGCGTCTATTTCGTGTCCTTCAACACGTTCGACATCCAGCTCATGGTGATCTTCGCGGTCTGCGCGGTGGTTCTGCGCATTCTCGATTTTCCCATGGCGCCGATGATCCTGGGCTTCATCCTGGGCGGCATGATGGAGGAGAATCTGCGCCGGGCGCTCCTGATCAACGACGATAGCTGGTCGTTCCTGTGGGAGCGCCCGCTGACGCTGACCATCCTGCTGATCGCCGCGGCATGCCTCGTCGCTCCGTTCGTGACCGGCAAGATCCGCCAGATGAAGGACCGCGCCTACGCGCGGACGACCAGTTCGGGCGATTGAGGGGACCGGCTTGAAGGCCACCGCACTTGCTTTGGCGATCGGGGCGGCCGGCGCGGCGCTGGCCTATCTGGCCTCCTTTCCGGCGCCGTGGCTCACGGGACCGGCCCTGTGCGTGACGGTCGCCGCGCTTGCCGGCCTGCGGCTCGCCATTCCCGATGCGCTGCGCAATGCATGCTTCATCGTCATCGGCATGACGATCGGCGCGGCGGTCACGCCCGAGATGGTCGCAACGGCCCTGCAATGGCCGGCCTCGATCCTGATCCTGTCGCTTGCCATGCTGGCCATCATGGGCCTGGGCGCCGCCATGCTCGAACGCGGCTTCGGCTATGGCCGGACCACCGCCCTGCTGGCCGCCGCGCCCGGCCATCTGAGCTTCGTGCTCGGTCTGAGCACGGCCGTGGCCAAAGCCGACGTCGCCGCCGTTTCCATCATCCAGTCGACGCGCGTTCTGGCGCTGACGCTGGTCGTTCCGTTTCTGGCCGTGGCGCTGGCGGGCGGAACGCTGGGCGAGGCGCTCCCCGAAGGGCAGCCGATGACGCTTATCGTTCTGGCCGCGACGGGCCTCGCCGCGCTCGCCGCCGCCTATCTGCTGGGGCGATTGCGCGTGCCCGCCGCCTTTCTTCTGGGCGGCATGCTCGCCTCTTCGGTCGGGCACCTGACAGACACGGGCCCGGGCCTCGTGCCGGTCTGGCTGTCGGTGCCGGGCTTCGTGGTGATGGGCACGCTGATCGGCACCCGCTTTTCAGGCGTCGCGCTCGCCGAAATCCGCAAGGCCGCGCTCGCCGCCCTGGCCTTCACCGCGCTCTCCGCGCTGGTCGCGACGCTTGCGGGGCTGGTCGCGGTCGTCGCGCTGGGCCTGCCGCTCGTCCAGTCGCTGGTCGCCTATGCGCCCGGCGGCCTGGAGGCGATGGCGGCCATGGCGCTTCTGTTGGGCGTCAATCCGGCCTTCGTCGCCGCCCACCATGTCAGCCGGCTGGTCTTGCTGACATTTCTGATCCCAGTGGTGCTGCGGCGCACGAGCTAGAGTGCGTCCGGCGAAAGCGGAATCACCGGAGCCGATAAGACAAGCGACAAAACAAAAGGGTGGAGCGTTTCTGCGTTTCCATGAAACGCATCTCCGCTCTAGGGTCTGTGGAGATTTAGCGCGTTCGTAGAGCGGGCCCTAAACCGTGCCGCCGAGCGAACCTTCGAGCTGGGCCATTTCCTGGCCGCCGGCCATCATGTCCTGCCACGCGTCCGGCGTGATCTGGCCGCGCTGGGCGGTGCCCAGCGTCTTGCCCCGGTTGAGCACGGTGAACCGGTCGCCCACCGCCAGCGCATGGCGCACATTGTGGGTGATGAACACGACGGCGATGTCCTTCTTGCGCACCTTGTCGATGGTGGCCAGCACGTTCGCCGTCTGGCGCACGCCGAGCGCCGATGTCGGCTCGTCGAGGATCAGCACCTTGGCGCCGAAATGGACCGCGCGCGCGATCGCCACCGTCTGGCGCTCGCCGCCCGACAACGTGCCGACGGCCTGGTCGGGTCCGCGCAGATTGATGCCCATCTTGCGCATCTCCTGCATGGTCACGCGGTTGGCGTGCTCATGGTTGAAGAAGGGAAGGCCGAGGCGCCGCACGGTCGGCTCGTTGCCCATGAAGAAATTGCGGCTGACGGACATGAGCGGGATCATCGCCAGGTCCTGATAGACAGTGGCGATGCCGGCCGCGATCGCATCGCGCGGATCGTCGAAATGCATGGGCCTGCCTTCGAACAGGATCGCGCCCCCGGTCGGCTTGTGCACGCCCGACATGGTCTTGATGAAGGTCGACTTGCCCGCGCCATTGTCGCCCAGAAGGCAGTGGCATTCGCCCCGATGGATGTCGACCGATACGCCGGCCAGCGCGATCACAGAGCCGAAATGCTTTTCGATGTCGCGCATCTCGATGATGGGTGCGTGCGTGGAAGCCATCTCAGCGCTCCCCCGTGATCATCCGGCGGATATAGGTGTTCAGGATCACCGCCATCAAAAGCAGCACGCCCAGGAACACGCGGAATAGCGAGCTTTCGACACCGGCGAAGAACAGGCCCTGCTGCACCACGCCGAAGATCAGCGCGCCGAGCGCCGCCCCGATCACAGAGCCGTAGCCGCCGGTGAGGAGCGCGCCGCCGATCACCACCGCGATGATCGCCTCGAACTCCTTGAGCAGGCCGCGGTCGGCGCCGGCCGAGCCGAACTCCATCACCTGGGCGGTGGCGAACACGCAGGCGCAAAAGGCGGTGAACATGAACATCAGGATCTTCACCCGGTTCACGGGCACGCCCACATAGCGCGCCGCCTGCGCGTCGCCGCCGGCGGCGAAGATCCAGTTGCCGAACCGGGTGCGGGTCAGAAGGATATGGCCGAAGACGACGAGCCCGATCGCCCAGACGATCAGCATCGGAATGCCGTCGACGACGGGCTCGCCCGCGCGCGTGCCGCGCTCGAAGGTGGCGATCAGGCCGTTGTCGCCCAGCCACCGGAACAGCCCGCCGAAAACCTCCCCGCCGAAGAGCGGCGCGAGCCAGTCGCCCCGCGCGGCCTCCGAAACCCCGCCGATGATCGTCTTGCGCTCGATGGTCTGCGGCAGATAGATCGTGAAGCCGCGCAGGATGAACAGGAAGGCGAGCGTGACGATGAAGCTGGGAAGGCCCGTGCGGACGACGATGAACCCGTTGAGCGCGCCGATGGCCACGCAGATGGCGAACGTGGACACGATCGCCATCCAGACCGGCCAGTCCATTGTCACCGAGAAGATGGCGATCATCATGCCTGCGAAGCCGATCATCGAGCCGACCGACAGGTCGAACTCGCCGGCGATCATCAAAAGGCACGCGCCCACGGCGATGATCATGAACTGCGCCGAGACGACCGACCAGTTCATGATGCCCTGCGGGTTGAACATGCCCGAATCGAAGGCCGTCAGAAGGAAGAAGGCGAAGACGATGATCGTGCCCGCGATACCGCCCAGCTCGGGACGGATCAGCGCCTTGCGCAGGCGCGACATCTGCTTGACGCGCTCGTCGGGCACGGCCTGGGTTTGCGCCGTCTCGGACATCGCCCTGGCTCCATTGGGAAAGTGAAGAAAATCGGCGGCCCGAGGGCCGCCGCGCAGGATCGTCAGCGGAACTCGCCGGCGAACATCTCGACCTTCTCAAGGCCGTCGGCGGTGACGAAGCCGGGGCCGGAATTGATGTTGTTGCCGGGCAGGACGCCGAACCGGTGATAGTTGGCCAGAACGATCACCGGCAGATAGGCCTGAAGGAAGGGCTGCTGGTCGATGCCCCACCGGATCACGCCGTCCCTGATGGCCTGCACGATATTGTCGCCCAGATC
>NZ_CFIFWG010000182.1:0-5566 GCF_984466335.1 Roseitalea sp.
ATGCTGCTTGTCTGCATGGACCCGGCCTGCCTGGACGCCTGGCGAGACGATGGGCACTGGCGGATCGAACCGCTGGGCCGCGCGCAGGTTCCGGCCGTCCCTGGCGCCGGCGGGCCGCGTTCGTATAGTGTGCATGCCTGGCGGGCCGTTCTCGCCGCAGGCCAATGACAGGTCCTCGTCCGATGCCAGAAACCGCGCTCACAACCGATCCCCAAATCCTGGAGAAAGTCCGGGAGCAAGTCCGCGAGCCGGCCGCGCACGCCTTGTTTGCCCAAGCGCCCTCCTCGGTCGGCTTCGGCAAGCTGCGCAAGCGCCTGTTGCGCAATGTGCGCCAGGCGCTGGACGATTTTTCCATGGTCCGGCCGGGCGCGCGCTGGCTTGTGGCGCTGTCCGGCGGCAAGGATTCCTATGGCCTGCTCGCCTGCCTGATCGACCTTAAATGGCGCGGGCTTCTTCCGGTCGAGCTGCTGGCCTGCAATCTCGATCAGGGTCAGCCCGGCTTCCCCCGTCATGTTCTGCCCGAATGGCTCGACCGGTACGGCATCGCGCACCGGATCGAGTATCGGGACACCTATTCGATCGTCACCGACAAGGTGCCCGAAAACCGGACCTACTGCGCCCTTTGCTCGCGGCTGCGGCGCGGTCATCTCTATCGGATCGCGCGCGAGGAGGGCTGTTCGGCGCTGGTTCTGGGCCATCACCGCGAGGACATGCTCGAAACCTTCTTCATGAACCTGTTCCATGGCGGGCGGCTTGCGGCGATGGCGCCCAGGCTCCTGAACGATGAAGGCGATGTCGAGGTGTTGCGGCCTCTGGTCTGGTGCGCCGAGGCCGACCTTCAAAGGTTCGCCGAGGCGATGCGGTTTCCGATCATCCCGTGCGATCTGTGCGGCTCGCAGGACGGGCTTCAGCGCAACGCGATGAAGGCGATGCTGGCGCAGATGGAGGCGGGGATGCCCGGTCGCAAGGACACGATGATCCGGGCGCTTGCCAATGTGCGGCCGAGCCATCTGCTCGATCCCCGACTGTTCGACTTCGCCGCCCTGTCCGGCGGTCAGGCATCCTGATCGCGCGGGGCGGTGAACAGCCTGCCGCGCTCGGTGACGAGCACGATGGCCAGCGCCGTCAGGCCGAACAGGAAATAGGCCGCCGCCAGCGGCACGATGGTGCCGTCGAACGCCTGGCCCGTCAGCGTGCCCAGCAGCGCGCCGCCGGTGAACGAGATCGTGCCCAGCACCGACGAGGCCGCGCCGGCCACATGGCCGAGCTGCTCCATGGCGAGCGCGTTGAAATTGCCGGCGATGAACCCGAACGACATCATGATCACGCTGATCAGGCCGATGGTGAGCCAGAAGGGCGGAACCGTCCACAGGCCGAGCAGCAGCAGCAGGCCACCGAACATGGTGAAGCTCAAAAGCGCGCCGTGCGAGATGCGCCGCATGCCGAGCCGGCGGACGAGGCCGGCATTGCCCAGGCTGGCCACCGCCATCGCGCCGGCGCAGGCCGCAAAGATCGCCGCAAGCCAGTCGCCGAGGCCGTAGATGGTCTCGACGATCTGCTGGATCGAGACGATGAAGGCGAACAGGCCGCCGAAAAACAAGGTGACGGCCAGCGTGTAGCCGAGCGCGATCCGATTGGTCAGGATTTCGCCGAAGGCGGCATGGATGCTGCGGACATCGAGGGGCCGTCGTCCGGTCGGCGGCAGGGTCTCGGCCATGCGCGTGCCGGACCAGACGGCGAGCGCGGCGCCCGAAATCCCCAGCACCGCGAACAGCCAGTGCCAGTCGGTGATCGCGATGACCGCCTGACCGATCGCCGGCGCGACGATCGGCACCAGCATGAAGACGGTGAAGACATAGGACATCACGCGCGCCATTTCGCGGCCGGCAAAGCAATCGCGCACGATTGCGTTCGTGGTGATGCGCACGGCCGCCGCGCCGATCCCTTGCGCTGCGCGGCAGGCGAGCAGCGCCCACCAGCTTTCCGTCACCGCCGCGCCCAACGAGGCGATGACGAAGAAGACCAGCCCGCCGAGCAGGACGGGCTTGCGCCCGAACCGGTCGGACAAGGGGCCGAAAACGATCTGCGCGGGCCCGAACGCAAGCACGAAGGCGATCAGCACGAATTGCCGGTCGTTCTCGTCGGCGAGCGCGAAATCGGCACCGATGACCGGCAGGGCGGGCAGCATGGAATCGATCGAAAAGGCGATGATGGATGTCAGCGCGGCGATCAGCACGATGAACTCGCGCATGCCGATGCCCGCCTTGAGCGGTTCGGGCGAGGCGCCGGGCGCGAGGCGCGTGCCGGTCGTCGGCGCGTCCGCGGCGCCGCTCACTGCCGCCCCGTAAGGGCGCGGTCCGTGTAGCCTGGCAGATCGCCGTTGATCACATAGGCGAGGATCGCCACGACCTGCTGCGGCGTGCTGGTGACCGCGAGCGCTGCGGCGTTGACTTCCTTGAGCGCGTGGGCGTGCTCGTCCTGGTGCATGACGATCAGCGGCTTGCCGAGCGCTGCGGCATGGCCGGCGTCGAAGGCCGCGTTCCACTGGCGGTACTTGTCGCCGAAGCGCACGACCACGATATCGGCCCTTTCCAGAAGCGTGCGCGTGCGGATGGCGTTCATCCGCGCGCCCTTGTGGTCGTGCCAGACCTTGTCCGTCTCGGCGCCCAGGATCGCCACGCCGCAATCGTCGGACGCTTCATGGTGTGTCACCGGCGCGGTGAAGGCGACGGGCAGGCCGGCGCTGGCCGCGCCCCGTTCGATCCGTTCGCGCCAGTCGGTGTGGATCTCGCCGGAAAGATAGACGGTCCAGGTCATCGCATCGTCTCCCAAGGTGTCGCCGGCCCGTGTACCGCGTGGGCCGCCGCGGCGAAAGCCGTTTGGGCCGACACGGCTATGCGGGGCGCGCCGGCCGGCGCTTCACGCCGGATCGGGCATCATGAACAGGTCGGTGTCATCGGGCCGTGCGCCGGAGGCGGTCAGCATGGCGTGGATCTGGCCGCGATGGTGGGTCTGGTGGTTGAAGAAATGGATGACGAGCAGCCATGCGGGCTTCGTAACCCGGCGGTCGGCCGCCCCCGACCACCAGGTCAGATCGCCTTCGAGCCAGTGCGGATCGAGCGTCCGCGTCCAGTCGACGATCACCGCGTCAAAGCGCGCCCGCTCGGCGACGAAGTCGGCCCAATCGGCGATCAGGCCGGTCGAGGTCGCGATGCCGCCATCGGGCTTGGGTGTCCCCGCAAAGCGATGCATCCAGGTCCGATCGCCCCAGTGGATGTGCGAGAACGTGCCTTCGATCGAGCCGAAAAAGGCGCCGCGATCGGCGCGGCGCTCCTCGTCCGCCAGTCCGCTGGCGGCTTCGATAAGGCTCGCATTCTGCCATCGATTGTAGCGCGCCATGAGGCGAGCATGGCTGACCGTGATCACGGCGCCGGTTCATGCGGCGCCCTTGACCGCGACCCCCTTTTCCTCGAAGTGGCCTTGCAGTTCGCCGGCCTGGAACATTTCGCGGATGATGTCGCAGCCGCCGACGAACTCTCCCTTGACGTAGAGCTGCGGGATGGTCGGCCAGTTCGAATAGGTCTTGATTCCCTCGCGCAGATCGTCGTCGGCGAGCACGTTCACGCCCTTGTAGTCGACGCCCAGATAGTCGAGGATCTGCACGACCTGGCCGGAGAATCCGCATTGCGGAAAGCCCGGCGTGCCCTTCATGAAGAGCACCACCTCGTTGCCCTTGACCTCACTGTCGATGAATTCGTTCATTCCTGCCATTTCATCGCCCTTTCGCATCCGGGTTCAAGGCCCGGCGGTTGGAAGCTGGAAGCACGCGATCGCGTATGCACATTAGTAGGAAGCGGCGCGCCCGGACACAAGGCCGTCCGCACGCCGCGCGCGGCGTTCACCCCGGCGCCGAGGTCTGCAAGGCGAGCGCGTGCAGGACGCCGCCCATGTTTCCCTGGAGCGCCTGATAGACCATCTGGTGCTGCTGGACGCGCGTCTTGCCGCGAAAGCTTTCCGAGACCACCTCGGCCGCGTAATGGTCGCCGTCGCCGGCCAGATCGCGGATCGTCACCTGGGCGTCCGGGATCGCCTGCTTGATCATGCGTTCGATGTCGGCTGCGTTCATCGGCATTGCGGCGTCTCCTGTGGGGTGGCATCGGCGCGCGCCGGGCCGGCCATATAGTCCGGCAGCCAGCCTTCGTGCGCGCGATGCATCTGCTGCAAGGATATGGAAGCGGACACGGCGCCGGTCAATGAAAACCGGTCGCCTGCGACGGTCCCGATCCGCCGGAAGGGGATGCCGGCGCCTTCGGCGTTGAGCGCGAAGAAGGTGGCGCTGTCGCCGGGCACCGTGACCACGTAGCGGCCCTGATCCTCGCCGAACAGCAGCGCATGGGCCGGCTGCGTGTCGCCGGTCTCGACCGACATGCCGTGGCTGGACGCCAGACACATTTCGGCGAGCGCGATCGCCAAGCCGCCCGAGGAGACGTCGTGGCAGGCCGTCACCTGGCCGTTCTGGATCGCCGAGCGGACGAAATCGCCATTGCGCTTTTCGCAATACAGATCGACCGGCGGCGGCGGGCCGTCGGCGCGGTCATGGACGATGCGCGCGAACGCGGACTGGCCAAGGTGTGTCCCGTCTCCGCCCAGCACGAAGACCGCATCGCCCGGCTGCATCGTGCTCATGCGCGCCATCTGCGCCCGATCGGCGATCAGTCCGACCCCGGCGATGGTCGGCGTCGGCAGGATCGCCTCGCCATGGGTCTCGTTGTAGAGCGACACATTGCCCGACACGATCGGAAAGCCCAGTGCCGCGCACGCCTCTCCGATCCCCTCGACCGCCTTGACGAACTGGCCCATGATCTCGGGACGTTCCGGGTTGCCGAAATTGAGATTGTCGGTGGCCGCCAGCGGCTCGGCGCCGGTGGCGGTGATGTTGCGCCAGCATTCGGCGACCGCCTGCTTGCCGCCCTCGAACGGATCGGCCTCGACATAGCGCGGCGTAACGTCCGATGAGAAGGCGAGCGCCTTGGTGTCGTGCCCGTCGACGCGGACGACGCCGGCGTCTCCGCCGGGAACTTGCAACGTGTTCGAACCGATCAGCGTGTCGTACTGCTCCCACACCCAGCGGCGCGAGGACAGGTTCGGCGCGCCGAGCATGGCAAGGATCGCGTCCGCGTAATCGTCCGGTCCGGGCACCGAGGCATGGTCCCAATCGTGATAGACGCCCGGCTCGACCCAGGGGCGGTCATATTCCGGCGCCTCGTCGCCGAGCGCCTTGATCGGCAGGTCGGCGACCTCTTCGCCCCGATGGATGACGCGGAAGCGCAGATCGTCGGTCGTTTTGCCCACGACGGCGAAATCGAGGCCCCATTTGACGAAGATCGCCTCGGCCTCGGCCCGCTTTTGCGGGTCGAGCACCATCAGCATGCGCTCCTGGCTTTCCGACAGCATCATCTCATAGGCGCTCATCGCCTCCTCGCGCACGGGCACGCGGTCGAGATCGAGTTCGACGCCAAGGTCGCCCTTGGCGCCCATCTCCACCGCCGAGCAGGTCAGGCCCGCC
>NZ_CFIFWG010000183.1:0-5021 GCF_984466335.1 Roseitalea sp.
CGATCCAGCTCACGGGCGACGCGTGCGCCTGAGAGCGATGTGTCCGCCACGAGGGGCGGGCGAATCCAGCGCGGACGCTCAACTGCGCGTGGCCTCGCCGTCGATGACCGGCGTGTCGTCATCGGCTTCCTGCGCGGCGTAGATGTCCTCGTCGGCCAGCGCCCTGCGCGCGGCGGCCCGATGCGCGTCGGTGATGCTGCCGCGAACGGCCGCGAAGGCCGCCGTCAGCACCGCGATGTCATCGCCGACCCCGAAGCTGAGCAGGAAGTCGGGGATCGCGTCGAGCGGCAGGATGAAATAGGCGAGCGCGGCCAGAAGAATGCCGCGCACGCGCGGCGGCGTCTGCGGGTCCATCGCGCAGTAATAGCCGGCGACGACCTCGTCCATGAAGGGGATCGTGCGCGCGTAACGCTTGGCCTTGGGCCAGAAGCGGCTTCGAACGCGCCGCTCGCGCTTTTCCTGTTCGCGCTCGGTGCCCGGCTCAAGGATTTCGCCGATCTTCACATCGTCCATTGGCGCCCTCCTGCGCCGGACATGGGGCCGCACCGGCCCGCTTTCAAGCCGCGTCCGGCCCCGCGGCCTTGTCCATCGCCCGGGCGAGCGCGACGTCAAGCGCGGTCAAACCGCCCGAATCATGCGTCGTCAGACGCACATCGACCCTGTTGTAGACGTTCGACCATTCCGGATGGTGGTCCATCTTCTCGGCCGTCAGCGCGGCGGCGGTCATGAAGGCGAACGCTTCGGTGAACGTGCCGAACCGGAACGGCTTCGTGATCGCCTTGCCGCCCTTCTCGGGCGACCAGCCGGCAAGGTCGGCCAGCGCCGTCGTCAATTCGTCGTCGGTCAGGCAGGGTCTGGGCATCGGGCGCCTCCGCGTTGGACTGAGTTCTGTCCGGTCAAGATAGCGGGTCGGACGGGCAGGGAAAGCGGGGCATGGAGGTTTTGTATGCCCTGGCGATATCCGCCGGCGCCTACCGGGACATGAAGGCCGGGGCCGCGGCGCCGGCCGCGACGCGCGCGGGCACCATGTCGAGTGACAGGGGATAGGTCTGCTCGGCGATGTAGGGCCCGCCGCCGACCGAATTGCGCGAACTCATCAGGACGAACCGGTCGACCTTGAACGGCGTGACATGAAAGCCTCCGCGCACGGTCAGATAGTTCGCCACCGCGCGGGCCGAGCCGTTTCGCAGCCGCGCCAGCGTCACATGCGGCGTGAACTTGCGTGGATCGGCCGGCAGGCCCAGCCGGCGGCAGATGCCGGCGATCTCGGCCTGAAGATCGTGCAGGTCGGGAGTACCGGTGGGGACGGCGTAAAGGCTGTGCGGCTTCCTGCCTCCGAAAGCGCCGAGCCCGGCAAAGCCTAGGGCAAAAGGGCGCCTGTGCACGCGTTCGAGCGCGTGGGCCACCTCGTCTGCCATGTGATGTTCGATGTCACCGATGAACCGCAGCGTGAGATGATAGTTCTCCATGTCGATCCAGCGGGCGCCGGGCAGGCCCCCGCGCAGCATGGACAGATGGCTTGCGGCATGGTGAGGGATTTCGAGAGCGACGAATAGGCGCGGCATGGCAGGTCCCCTCATGTCGTGCGGTGGGCGCGGCCATCGCGCGGACGGCAAATCACCCCGCCTTGATGTCAGCGAATCACGCAAAGGCGCGATGCGCAAGACCATTTTGGCTTCACCAACGGTTAAGAATCATTCACCCCCCGGCCAGATACCGGCGCATCAAGGGCAGGAAGCGCTCGACCATGGCGCCGACGCCCTCGGCGGTCGGGTGAATGCCGTCGGCCATCATCTTGTCCGTGACGGGCGCCCCGTCCGCGCCGATCGTGATCGCCCCGTCCAGGAAGAACGGATGAAGCGGCACGTCGTGAAGCGCGGCCAGATCGCCATAGATCGGATCGAACGCTTCGCGATAGGCCGCGCCCATGTTGGGCGGCGCCACGATGCCGGCGAGGATCACGTCGATGCCGCGCGCCTTCAGTTGCGCGATCATCCGGTCGAGATTGGCGCGCGTCAGTTCGGGCGCGATGCCGCGCAGCGCGTCATTTCCGCCCAGTTGCAGGATGACGAAATCCGTGCCGTCGGGCACCGACCAGTCGAGCCGGGCAAGGCCGCCGGAGGTCGTATCGCCCGAAACACCGGCATTGGCGATGGCCACGTCGAAGCCTCCAGCCCGCAATGCCGCCTCCAGCCTTTCGGGAAACCCGGCACCGGGCGGCAGCCGGAAACCGGCCATCAGGCTGTCGCCGAAGCCGACCCCGCGCACCGTTTCGGCCGCCGCGCCCGCCGAAAAGGCGGCGAGCAGCAAACCGGCGGACATGACAAAGCGTATCGAGCCTTTGAACATTTGGTCCATCCTGCCCATCTTGGCGCAACCCGCATGCCATATAGGTGATCGTCGCCGTGACTGAACCCGTCATCGAACTGGACAATGTCAATCTCACGCTCGGATCGGCGGCCAGCCGGGTCCATGTGCTCAAACGGGTCGGCCTGACCGTCCCCAGGGGCGAGGCGGTAGGCGTCGTCGGGCCGTCGGGCTCGGGCAAGACGACGTTGCTGATGGTCCTTGCCGGCCTCGAACGGCCAGATACGGGCGTCGTGAAGGTCGCCGGAGCCCGGCTCGACCGGATGAGCGAGGACGGGATCGCCCGGTTCAGGGGCCGCAACATCGGCTTCGTGTTCCAGTCCTTCCACCTGATCGCCAACATGACGGCGCTCGAAAACGTCGCCGTCCCGCTCGAACTGGCCGGCGCGGCGGACGCCTTCGGGCGCGCCCGCGCCGAACTGGACGCGGTCGGGCTGAAGGATCGCCTGACCCACTATCCGGGGCAATTGTCGGGCGGCGAGCAGCAGCGCGTCGCCATCGCCCGCGCGCTCGCGCCCGAACCGGCGATCCTGATCGCCGACGAGCCGACCGGCAATCTGGACCAGGAAACCGGCCGGCAGATCGCCGACCTGATCTTCGAGACGCAAAGGCGGCGGGGCACGACCTTCGTGCTCGTCACCCATGACGCCACCCTTGCGGCACGCTGCGACCGGCAGGTGCGCGTGCGCTCCGGCGAGGTATTCGAAGGCGGCGATGCCGCCGCCATGGCGGCGGAATGATGGCCGCACTGTCCGGCCGGATCGCGCTGGCGCTCCGCTTCGCCCTGCGCGAAGTGCGCGGCGGCCTGTCCGGCTTTTACGTGTTCGTCGCCTGCATCGCGCTCGGCACGGCCGCGATCGGCGGCGTCAACGCCGTCGCCCAGGCGATCACCCAGGGCATGCAGTCCGAAGGTCGCGCGATCCTGGGCGGCGATATCCGCTTCGAACTGGCCCACCGCACCGCAACGTCCGGGGAACTGGCGACGCTTCGGGGGCTGGGCACGGTGGCGCACAGCGTCAACACCCGCTCCATGGCGCGCCTGGCCGACCAGTCCGACCAGACGCTGGTCGAGATCAAGGCGGTCGACGCGCTCTACCCGCTCTATGGCGACTTCGTCACCGCGCCCGCTCTGCCGCTCTCCGCCTACGGCGAACAGGACGGCGCCTGGGGCGCGGCGGTCCAGCCGATCCTGCTCGAACGGCTGGGCCTGTCGGTCGGCGACACGATGCGGATCGGCGACGCGATCTTCGACATCCGTGCCACCATCGCGGCCGAGCCCGACGCGCTGTCGGACGGCATCGGCCTTGCGTCGCGCGTGATCATGCCGCTTGCGGCGCTCGACGCGTCCGACCTGATCCAGCCCGGCTCGCTGGTCGAGCACGCCTACAGGGTCCGCATGGCGCCCGGCACGAGCGAGGCCGACATGCGCGCCGCGATCGATGCGGCGAACCGGGCCCATCCGAGCGCGGGCTGGTCCGTGCGCACCCGGTCCAACGCGGCGCCGGCGCTGGCCGCCAACATCGAGCGCTTCGCCCAGTTCCTGACGCTGGTCGGGCTGACCGCGCTCGTCACCGGCGGCGTGGGCGTCGCCAACGCGGTGCGCGCCTTCCTTGAGTCAAAGCGCGACGTGATCGCGACCTTCAAATGCCTTGGCGCACCGGGAGGGCTCGTCACGCTCACATACCTCATCCAGATCGTCCTGGTCGGCGCCGTCGGCATCGGCGCAGGGCTGCTCTTGGCCGCGCTCGCGCCGTTCGCGGCCGTCTGGGCGCTTGACGGCGTGATCCCGCTGCCCGCCGCCGGGTTTTATCCGGGCGCGCTGGCCCTTGCGGTGCTGTTCGCGCTGCTGACGATCCTCGTCTTCGCGCTGATCCCGCTCGGCCATGCCCGCGACATCCCCGCATCCAACCTGTTCCGCAACCGGACCATGGCGCGCCGGGGCCTGCCGCGCGCGCCCTATGTGCTGGCCGCCGGCCTCGCCGCGCTGCTGCTGGCCGGCCTTGCCGTGTGGTTATCGGACCAGCGGACGCTGGCCGCGGGCTTTCTGGCCGGCGTCGCGACCGCCTTCGTGGTGCTTCGGCTCGTCTCCACCGGCCTGCAAACGCTGGCCCGGCGCGTCAAAGGGCTGCGCGGCACCTCGGCGCGCATGGCGGTCGGCAACATCCACCGGCCCGGCGCGCTGACGCCGTCGGTCGTGCTCGCGCTCGGTCTCGGTCTGACGCTTCTGGTCTCGCTCGCCCTGATCGACACGAACCTGCGCCAGCAGATCGCCGGCAATCTGCCCGAACGCGCGCCCAATTTCTTCTTCGTCGATATCCAGAGTGGCATGGTCGAGGATTTCGCGGCCCTGGTCGAGGGCGAGGCGGGCAATACCGGCAAGCTGGTGCGCGTGCCGATGCTGCGCGGCCGCATCGTGGCGCTGAACGGCCAGGACGTCGCCGAGATGGACCTACCGCCCGAGGGCGCCTGGGTGCTGCGCGGCGATCGCGGCATCACCTATGCGCGCAGCGTGCCCGAGAATTCGACGCTGAGCGCCGGCGCGTGGTGGCCGGCCGACCATGCGGGCGAGCCGCTGGTCTCCTTTTCCGCCGAAGAAGCGGGCGAGATCGGCCTGACGATCGGCGACACCGTCACCGTGAACGACCGGGCGGCGC
>NZ_CFIFWG010000183.1:5031-5502 GCF_984466335.1 Roseitalea sp.
TCGTAGCTGTTGGAGTCGGAGCTGCCGGGGTCGGACACCGTCACCGTGAACGTGCTCGGGCGCAACATCACCGCGCGCATCGCCAATCTGAGGCAGGTCGAGTGGGAATCGCTCGCCATCAACTTCGTGATGGTCTTTTCGCCCAACACCTTCGCCGGCGCGCCCCACTCCTGGCTGGCGACGCTGACCATGCCCGGAGCGGACTTCGAGCGGGAGGCGGCCGTGCTGTCGGCGGTCACCCGCGCCTTCCCGGCGATCACCTCTGTGCGGGTCAAGGACGCCATCGATCTGGTCAACCGCGTGATCGGCCAACTCGCGACCGCCGTCCGCGCGGCGGCCGCGGTGGCGCTGGTTGCCTCGTTGCTCGTTCTGGCCGGCGCGCTGGCCGCCGGCAACCGGGCGCGCATCCATGACGCCGTGGTGCTCAAGACGCTGGGCGCGACGCGAGCCGCATTGATCGGCGCCTTCGTG
>NZ_CFIFWG010000184.1:0-5478 GCF_984466335.1 Roseitalea sp.
TGTCGGCGCAGACCATGTTTCCCGTGCTGTCGCAGGACGAGATGGCCGGCCATTACAGCGAGAACGAGATATCCCGAGCCGTCCGGCAGGGGCGGATCACGGGCGTGGGCGGCGCCTGGGACCTGATTTCGAGGCGCGTGGCCGCCATCGACGCCTACCGGACGCGCTTCGAGACGGTCTATCCCGAGATCGGTGCCGGCCGGCCGATCGCCTTCACCGACATTTCCAATGCCGTCGCCGCCTTCATCGCGTTCGAGTGGCGCTCCGATGCCAGCGCGTTCGATGCGGTCCTGCGCGGGCAGGCTGTGCTTGAGGGGGAGGCCGGGCGGGGCATGGACCTGTTCTACGGCGCGGCCGGATGCGCCGCCTGCCATGCCGGGCCGTTCCTGACCGATCACGGGTTCCACGCCATGGGCCAGCCGCAGATCGGGCCGGGCAAGGCGGAGCGGTTCGAGCGGCATGCGCGCGACACCGGCCGCATGCGGGTGACGAACGATCCCGCCGACGCCTACAGGTTCCGCACGCCGTCCCTGCGCAACGTGGCGCTGACCGCCCCTTACGGTCACGCGGGCGCCTTCGCCGATCTCGAAGCCTTCGTGCGGCACCATGCCGATCCGGCCGCCGGCCTTGCGGTCTACGATCCCGGCCAGGCCGTGCTCGCCGGGCTCGGAGGCGCCGTCGATTTCGCCGTGCTGGACGATGCCGGCGAGATGGCGGCCATCGCCGGGGCCGTCGAGACCGCGCCCGTGGCGCTCACCGACGCCGATCTTGCCGCGCTGGTCGCCTTCCTTGGCGCGCTGACGGACGCGGATGCCGCCAGGGGGCGCCTGGGCATTCCCGACAGCGTGCCCAGCGGGCTCGCGGTGGAGCGTTAGGGGCAATGGCTTTCCGATCGGATCGGTTCTTGATATGATGGATCATGTGCGCGCCTGACGACAGATCGGTATTGGCCGAACTCACCGAACCCGAACCACCGACGGGCGGCGAGCGCTACCTTGCCTGGGCTGAGCGGAAGATTCGCAATTCGATCGCCCAGGACGATGCGCATCCTGAAAAGCGCGCGCCGCTCAGTTTGGTGAAGAAACTGTATGGTGCGCGTTGAGCTTTCCGGCAAGGCGCAGGACGATCTGGCTTCGATCCACCGCTACATTGCCCGGCTTGGGCACACACCGAACCCTGTTATAGCCGGAAGGACTATCGCCCGAATTCTCGATGCGATCGAGCTGCTCAGTTCGTTTCCGTCTGCTGGCAAACCTGGTCGCGTGCAAGGCACGTGGGAATTGACGATATCCACGGTGCCCTATTTCGTGGTTTATCGGCAGCTGGGCGAAAACCACCTTGTCGTGACCGCGATCATCCACAATCGGAGGCAATACCCGCCCGATGACATCGGTTGACCTCCTCCGGCCGCCTCCCCTCAACGCTTGATCAGCCATGTCCGGTTCGCGCCCAGCGTCCGCCACTCCGACACTGCGCCATCGGGCCAGATCACGCGCACCTCGGCGGTCTCCGCCGCGCCCAGCCCGAAATGCTGCGGCAGGGCCATGCCGCCCGCATGGCCACCGCCGACCGTGATTTCGCGCGCATGCGCGCGGCCGCCGATCCGTGCTTCGATCACGGCGCCGACAGCGTTGCGATTGCTGCCCTTTTGGCGGACATCGATCGCCATCCAGTTGCCGGCATCGGGCGTTGCGTTCTCATGCACCTCCAGTGGCGCGCGGCGGTTGACGACGATCAGGTCCAGCCTGCCGTCCGCGTTCAGATCGGCGAGCGCGGCGCCGCGCGCGCGCGCGGTCGTGGCGATGCCGGCCAGATGCGCGGTCTCCTTGAACGTTCCGTCGGCGCGCTGGACGAGCAGGTTGTTGGGGTCGTCAATGGCGTTGGACGGCATCTGGTCGACATTGCCCTTGGCGATGAACAGATCGTCCAGACCGTCATTGTCGACATCGCCGAACTGGGCGTGCCAGCCCGTCGAGGGCCGGCCGTCATCGCCGATGAAGGGCCGGTGCGCATAGGTGCCCAGCGCGAACGGCGCCGCCTCATAGCCATCGTCCGTGGCGATCTGCAAAAGCTGGTCGCCCATGGAGGTGGACATGACCTCGGCGCGGCCGTCGCCGGTCAGGTCGCGCGCGGCGATGCCCATGCCCCACAGCGAGACCTCCGGCCAGCCGTCGGCTTCGCCCAGGAAGGTCAGCGTGTCGAGGTCGAGCTTCTGCTCCGATCCGCCGCGCACATAGTAATGGCGATCGTTGGAGATGCGCAGACGGCGCTTGCCGAGCCGGCGCTCGTCCGAGATCAGCATGGACAGGGCGCAAAAGCCCGGCTCCAGCCCGATCGGCGCGCCGTAGCGTCGCCCGTCCGGCCGGTGCAGCTCGTTGGCGTCGCACGCCTCGAACGGGCCTTCGGGGTCGTCGCGGTCGACATAATTGCCGATGGCGAGCGTCGGCCGGTCCCGCCCCGCCTCCCAGGTCGCCGAAAAGGCCGTGCTCCATGCATTGCCGGGCGCAAAGCTCCAGTCTTCGGTCGCGTCCTCGAACCGGCAGTCCGGTCCCCCGCGCAGCAGCGCGTTCGGCCCGAGGCGCAGGACGGCAAGGTCCATATGGCCGTCGCCGTCAATGTCGAGCGGATAGGCGCCGGTGACCCCGGTGAACCCGGGCGCGGTGGTGCCGGTTTCAAAGCGGATGGGTTCGCCCGGCCCGGCGGTCGCGTTGACGAGAAGCCGCGCGGGGTTCGCGCCGCCGGCGACATAGGCGTCGGGGAAACCGTCCGCGTTGCAGTCGAACACCGCCACGCCGCCGCCGACGAAATGCTCCCAGCCGCCGGCATAGACGTGCTCGATCGGCAGGCCGGCGGACCGGTCGACAAAGACGGGATGATCCGCGCCGACCGCTTGCGTCGGGGCGCCGAGCAGGGCGGCGACGAGGACGGGCGCCCTCATCTGCCGTTCGCCCGCGCGCCCAGAATATCGTCGGTCACCCGCGCCAGGGCGAGCGCGGCCGCGCCCTGCGCCCAGACCATATCGCCCCAGGCGTGGGTTTCGACCCTCGGCCCCCGATCGCGCATCGCCGGCGACAGATCGGCCATCTCGGCCAGAACCTCGCGCGCATAAAGATAGTCGTAGCGCATGCGCGCGCCCGACAGGATGATCAGGCCCGGATCGAACAGGGTGACGACGTTGGCAAGGCCGAGCGACAGGTAGCGCCCGGCGCGGCGGAAGATCGAACGCGCGGCGGCATTGCCCGCCTTGGCGTGACTGAACAGGCTTTCCAGAACGATCCGCGGCTCGCGTTCCGCGCTCGTCCAGTTGAGCGCGGTCGAGGCCTCGCGCACCAGCGCGTAGTCGGCCACATAGGCTTCAAGGCAGCCGCGCTGGCCGCACCGGCACAGCGCGCCGTCCAGATGCACCTTGATGTGCCCCAACTCCATGCCCATGCCGCCGGCGCCGCGATAGATATCGTGATCGACGACGAGCCCCATGCCGACGCCGTGCTCGATGGTCACGACGGCGAAATCGGGCAGGGCGCGCCCGGCGCCGAACCACAGTTCGGCCATGGTCAGCAGGTTGGCGTCATTGTCGGCCCACACCGGAACGCCGATCCTGTCCTGCGCCAGGCCGGCGAGCGGCACGTCGTGTTCGGCCATGATCGGCGACCAGGTGACACGGCCCGTCCCGCTGTCGACGAAGCCGGGCAAGCCCAGGCCGACCGCGGCGAGATCGGCGCGCGACAGGCGCGCGGCGGCCAGGGCGTCATCGAGCATCCGGCACGTCTCCTCGACAACGGCCGCCGTCCCGTGGCGGGCATGGGCGCGCGGCGCGCTGGCCGCGCCGATCCGGTTTCCGGCAAAATCGGCGATCACCGCCGAATGGCTGGGCGAGGACAGTTTGATGCCGGCCACGAAGCGCGCGCCGCACCGCACGCTCAGCGCGACCGGAGGACGGCCGCGCCCTGCATCCGCATCGCGGCTCGGCGCGCCGGTCTCGGCGATCAGCCCGGCCTCGATCAGGTCCGAGGTGATCGCGGTGACCGAGCCGGGGCTGATGCCGACCTTGCGCGCAACGTCAACGCGCGGGATCGACCCGGCGGCGCGGATCGCCTCGAAGACCTGCTGCCGCAGCGGCTTGACCGCGCCGGACAAAGGCGGCGTCAGCGGCCCGCAGCCGGCCGGGGCGCTATCGGGCGTTTTCGCCTGTGCACTGATGCTGGCGTGCATTTTCTTCAGCAGCCGACATAAATTAAGCGCAAAATCGCCGGAAAACTCCGCAAGTCACGCAATGACAGCTCCTCCTCCTTTCTCACGCTAGCCACTTTCGCATTGGGCCGTCAAATTATTTTGACAAATGAAATTAATATGGCATGGTTGGATGTCGGCTCGGTGCCGTCCGCCGCCTCATGGCGTAGATTTCGGGAGGAAAATAGAATGCGTAAAGCAGTCTTGCTTGCGGCGTCCGTCGCCGTCGGTTTGTCTTCGGCCGCAATGGCGCAGGACGGCATAACCGTCGGCGTGAGCTGGTCGAACTTCCAGGAAGAGCGCTGGAAGACCGACGAGGCGGCGATCAGGGCCGCGCTCGAAGCCGCCGGCGCGGACTATGTCTCCGCCGACGCGCAGTCCTCCTCGGCCAAGCAGCTTTCGGACATTGAAAGCCTGATCGCCCAAGGGGTCGACGCGCTGATCGTGCTGGCGCAGGACGCGCAGGCGATCGGGCCGGCCGTTCAGGCCGCCGCCGACGAGGGCATTCCGGTGGTTGGCTACGACCGCCTGATCGAGGACGCCCGCGCCTTTTATCTCACCTTCGACAATATCGAGGTCGGCCGCATGCAGGCGCGCGCGGTGTTCGCCGCCCAGCCCGAGGGCAATTACGTCATGATCAAGGGCTCGGCGCAGGACCCGAACGCGGATTTCCTGCGCGGCGGCCAGCAGGAAGTGTTGCAGGAGGCCATCGATGCGGGCGCCGTCACCATCGTCGGCGAAGCCTACACGGATGGCTGGCTGCCGGCCAACGCCCAGCGCAACATGGAGCAGATCCTGACCGCCAACGACAATGATGTCGACGCGGTGGTCGCCTCCAATGACGGCACGGCCGGCGGCGTCGTCGCCGCGCTCACCGCGCAGGGCATGGAGGGCATTCCGGTCTCCGGCCAGGACGGTGACCATGCCGCGCTCAACCGCATCGCCAAGGGCACGCAGACCGTCTCGGTGTGGAAGGACGCGCGCGATCTGGGCCGTGCGGCGGGCGAGATCGCGGTCGCGCTGGCCAACGGCACGGCGATGGCCGACATCGAGGGGGCCGGCGCCTGGACCTCGCCGGGCGGCGCCCAATTGACCGCGCGGTTCCTCGAACCGGTGCCGATCACCGCCGGGAACCTGTCGGTGGTCGTCGATGCCGGCTGGATCGCGCAGGACGTGCTCTGCCAGGGCGTCTCGGGCGGCCCTGCGCCCTGCGACTGATCCCGTCTCGACCCGTTTTCGCCCCCGCGC
>NZ_CFIFWG010000185.1:0-5375 GCF_984466335.1 Roseitalea sp.
GAAACGGTGGACGTCACCCTGCCCGTGCGCCCCTCGCCGATCGAGACCGGCCGCATCCACCCGGTCAGCCAGGTGATCGAGGAGATCATGGCGATCTGCGCCGATATGGGATTTTCGGTCGCTGAAGGTCCGGATATCGAGACCGACCATTACAATTTCACCGCGCTCAACTTTCCGGCGGACCATCCGGCGCGGGAGATGCACGACACCTTCTTCCTGACGCCGGACGAAAGCGGCGCGCGCAAGGTGCTGCGCACGCACACCTCTCCGGTGCAGATCCGGACGATGGAAACGCAGGCGCCGCCCATCCGCGTCGCCATCCCCGGCAAGACCTACCGGCACGATTCGGACGCCACCCACACGCCGATGTTCCACCAGCTCGAAGCGCTGGTCGTCGACGAGACGACCACGGTCGCCAACCTGAAATGGACCATCGAGGCGTTCTGCAAGGCGTTCTTCGAGGTTCCCCAGGTGGCCATGCGCTTCCGGCCGTCCTACTTCCCGTTCACCGAGCCGAGCCTTGAGGTGGACATTCAGTGCGACCGCTCAAGGCCGGGCGAGGTGCGCTTCGGCGAGGGCGCGGACTGGATGGAGATATTGGGCTGCGGCATGGTGCATCCGAACGTGCTGCGCGCCGGCGGGCTCGACCCCGACGTTTATCAGGGCTTTGCCTGGGGCATCGGCATCGACCGGCTGGCGATGCTCAAATACGGCATGCCGGACCTGCGCGCCTTCTTCGACGCCGATGTGCGCTGGCTGAAGCATTACGGCTTCCGCCCGCTCGACATGCCGACCCTGTTCGGCGGGCTGAGCGGGTGATTTCGCCGGCAGGCCGGACTATGCTCGCATTGCGTTTTCATTGAGGCGAAAGGGGGTCTTCCCATGGCCATGGCCAAGATGAAGTACCTTTCCGAAGGGGAGGTGAAGTCCGTCGCGGATCCGATTCTGCGGAAGCACCTTGACGATCATGGGCTTGCCGGATCGGCGATCGAAGAAGTCGAGGACTTTGACGGCGCCTCCATCTTCCGTCTGGTCGCAAGCGTGGACCGGCCGGTTCCGGCGAAAATTCTCACCGAAACCAATGAGGCGATGCATTCGGCCCTGCGTCAGAAAGGCGAAGACCGGTTCGTCATTCTGTCCACCGAACGCCCCGAAACGGACGCAAACCTTCCGGACGAGGATATCGGATGATATGAGCACGGCGACGATGGCATCTCGATTTTCCGGCCTTTTTGTCAACGGCAGGGCGCGGGAACTGGTCGATCTTGCCCGCGAAACCATCCTTGAGATCGAGAAGATAAGGCCCGGCCAGAATGACTGCCGGATTCTGGCGACCAGCTTGCTGTTCAAAGAGCGTAAACCATGAAATTCACCCTGTCCTGGCTCAAGGACCATCTCGACACCGAGGCGACGCTCGGCGAGATCGTCGACGCGCTCACCATGATCGGCCTTGAGGTCGAAAACGTCGACGACAAGGGCCGGTTCGCGCCCTTCACCATCGCCCGCGTGCTGACCGCCGAAAAGCACCCCGACGCCGACAAGCTGCAAGTGCTCACCGTCGATGCCGGCGACGGCAGGCCGGTGCAGGTGGTGTGCGGTGCGCCGAACGCTCGCGCCGGGCTGATCGGCGCCTTCGCCGCGCCTGGCACCTATGTGCCGGGCATCGATCTCGAACTGTCGGTCGGCAAAATCCGCGGCGTGGAAAGCTTCGGCATGATGTGCTCGGAGCGCGAGCTTGAAATGTCCGACGCCCATGACGGCATCATCGACCTGCCCCAGGACGCGCCGGTCGGCACCGCGTTCGCCGCCTATGCGGGGCTCGACGATCCGGTGATCGAGATCGGCCTGACGCCGAACCGGCCCGACTGCACGGGCGTTCACGGCATCGCGCGCGACCTGGCCGCCGCCGGCCTGGGCACGCTCAGGCCGGTGGAGGCGGCGCCCGTCGCCGCCAAGGGCGCCAACCCCGTTGGCGTGACCATAAAGGCACCGGATCTGTGCCCCGGCTTCGCGTTGCGCACGGTCAGGGGCGTGAGCAACGGCCCGTCGCCGAAATGGATGCAGCGGCGCCTGATCGCCATCGGCCTGCGCCCCATCAACGCGCTGGTCGACATCACCAACTATGTCACGCATGGCTGGGGCCGGCCGCTGCACGTGTTCGATGCCGGCAAGGTCAGGGGCGATCTGGTCGTGCGCCGCGCCCGCGATGGCGAGACGATCCTCGGTCTTGACGACCGCGAGTACACGCTGACGCCGGACATGTGCGCGATCGCCGACGACGATGGGCCGGAGTCCATCGCCGGCGTCATGGGCGGCGAGCATTCCGGCTGCGACGAGGCGACCACCGACGTTCTCATCGAATCGGCGCTTTGGAACCCGCGCAACATCGCGCGCACGGGCCGCGACCTGGGCATCATCACCGATGCGCGCTACCGGTTCGAGCGCGGCGTCGATCCTGAATTCATGGTCCCCGGCCTGGAACTGGCGACGCGCCTGGTGCTGGATCTGTGCGGCGGAACGGCCAGCGAAGTGTCCGTCACCGGCTATGCGGGCCACACGCCGAAGACGGTCGCTTTCCCCTTCTCGGAGGTCGGGCGCCTGACCGGCGTCGATCTGCCCGCCAGGGACAGCGCGGCGATCCTGGAAAGGCTGGGATTTGCCGTGGACGGCGCCGGCGAGACCGCGACCGTCACCGCGCCCTCCTGGCGCCCGGACATCGAGGGCAAGGCGGATCTCGTCGAGGAAGTCATGCGCATTCACGGCGTCAACAACATCGTGCCGGAGCCGCTGCCCAGCCTTTACGCCGTCAACGCGAAGATCCTGACCACGCCGCAGCTCCGCGACCGCGCCGCGCGCCGGGCGCTGGCCGCGCGCGGCATGATGGAGTCCGTGTCCTGGTCGTTCATCCCGGCCGCCCATGCCGAAGCCTTCGGCGGCGGAGCGCCTGCGCTCAAGCTCTTCAATCCGATCTCCGAGGAGATGAGCGACATGCGCCCGTCGCTGTTGCCGGCCCTTCTGGCCGCCGCGCAGCGCAACGCCAATTTCGGCCATGGCGACGTCGCCCTGTTCGAGGTCGCCGGGGTCTATCTGGGCGATGAGCCGGACGGCCAGCGGCGCGTCGCCGGCGGCATCCGCCGCGGCACGGCGCGCCTGACCGGCGCGGGTCGCGCCTGGGACGGCCATTCGGATGCGGTCGGCGTGTTCGACGCCAAGGCCGATGCGCTCGCCGCGCTTGAAGCCTGCGGCGCGCAGACGGGCAAGCTTATGATCGAAGCCGCAGCGCCGGCCTGGTACCATCCGGGTCGCTCGGGCGTGATCAAGCTCGGCCCGAAGACCGTCCTTGGCCATTTCGGCGAACTGCATCCCAGGACGCTGGAAACGCTCGACGTCAGGGGCCCCGCCTGCGGCTTCGAGATTTTCATCGACGCGCTGCCCGAGCCCAAGCGCAAGGCAACGCGCACCAGGCCGCGCCTCGATGTCTCCCCCTATCAAGCGGTCACCCGCGATTTCGCCTTCGTCGTCGATGCGGCCGTGGCCGCCAGTGTGCTGACACGGGCGGTGGCGGGCGCCGACAGGCAGCTCATCGCGGGCGTCACCGTGTTCGACGTGTTCGAGGGCGCCTCCCTGGGCGCGGGCAGGAAATCGGTGGCGCTGGAAGTGAAAATCCAGCCGACCGGGCGCACGCTGACCGACGAGGATCTCGAAGCGCTCTCGGGCAGGATCGTCGCGAGTGTCAAGAAGGCGACCGGCGGGGTGTTGAGGGGGTAGCCTCGGTCGCCGGCGCGCAGGATCGCCGCGCTCGGATGCTTCCGGCCGGAAATCAGCCGTTCCGGCGCGCGAAGACGTGGATCTTGTCCGGCTCGATGGTCAGCGCCACCGGCTGGTCCACGACGACGCGGGCCAGCGTGTTGTCGACGGCTGTCAGGGTCGATCCGTTCATCGACACGCGCAGATGGTTCTGCGCGCCGGTGGGCTCCAGAAGTTCGAGCGTGCCGCGCAGCACATTGTCGTTGGCGCCCGATGGGGCGACATGCAGATGTTCGGGCCGCAAGCCGATGGTCACATTCCCTTGCGCCGGCAGCCGGTCGCTGAGCGGACAGTTGAGCGTCTGGCCGTCCCGCAGCGACAATGTGGCCGCCCCGTTCCCCGCCGAAAGGGTCGCTTCGAGAAAATTCATCGACGGCGAGCCGATGAAGCCAGCGACGAACACGTTGGCCGGGTTCTCGTAAAGGTCGGTCGGCGTTCCCACCTGCTGGATATGCCCGCCATGCAGGATGACGATCCGGTCGGCCAGCGTCATCGCCTCGATCTGATCGTGCGTGACGTAGATCGACGTCGTGCGGACCCGCTTGTGCAGCCGCTTGATCTCCTCGCGCATCTGCACGCGCAGTTTCGCATCGAGGTTCGACAAGGGTTCGTCGAAGAGAAAAACGTCGGGATTGCGCACCAGCGCGCGCCCCATCGCCACTCGCTGGCGCTGCCCTCCCGACAGCTGCGAGGGCTTGCGCGCCATCAGTTCCGAAAGGTTGAGAATCTCGGCGGTTTCCTCGACCCTTTTTCTGATCTGCGCCTTGTCCATGCCGGATATGCGCAGGTTGAAGCCCATATTGTCGGCCACCGTCATATGCGGATAGAGCGCATAGGACTGGAACACCATGGCGATGTTGCGCTCGCGCGGGTTCAGATCGTTGACCCATTGCCCGTTCATGGTCACGTCGCCCGAACTTGCCGCCTCAAGGCCGGCGATGATCCGCAGCAAGGTGGACTTGCCGCAACCGGACGGGCCGACAAGGGCGACGAACTCGCCTTCCCCGACGCTCAGATCGAGATCGTGCAGGACGGTCAGATCGCCAAACGACTTGGTCAGCTTCTTCAGTTCGACGGAAGCCATGATGTTCACCCCGCGGTTTTCATGAGCGCGTTGGCGCGGTGGGTCTCGCACAGCGCGCTGTACCAGTGTCCGCTGTTCTTGATCGTGCGCCGTTGCGTTTCGAAATCGACATGGACGATGCCGAAGCGCATGTCGTAGCCCTCGGCCCATTCGAAATTGTCCATCAGGCTCCAGGCGAAATAGCCCTTGACCGGGATGCCGCCGTCGATCAGGTCGGCGAGCACGGACAGGTGCTCGTGGAAATAGTCGATGCGGGGCTGGTCGTCGACGACGCCGTCCTCGACACGGTCCATATTGTAGCAGGCGCCGTTCTCGGTGATGAAGCAGGGCGGCAGATTGTCGTAGCGCGCATAGACCTGGCGCAGCAGATGCGCCATGCCGTCGGCATTGACCTCCCAGCCAATATCGGTCCGCGGCGCGGTCTGGTCGGCGGGCACGTTGACCGTGGCGGGAAAGGCGGTGCCGGGGGCATGGTCGTGCGCCA
>NZ_CFIFWG010000186.1:0-5230 GCF_984466335.1 Roseitalea sp.
GACCCGGCGACCGGGCTGCGCGCGCCGGGCGAAACCGTCGAGTTCACCCGCCACGTGCTCCACGCCGGCAATGACTGGACCGCCTCGCTCGACGAGCTTCAGGCCGTCTGCCCCAACCTTGAGCATGTGTCGCTGATCGTGAGCTGGTTCGGCGACGATCTGCGCGCCGGTGCCTGCACGATCCGTCCGGGCGTCACCGAACGCGATGTCGGCGACGAGACGCCGCCATGGCGGGTCAGCGGCCTGTCGCGGTCCGATCCGGGCGCGCGCCTCGTCTCCCGCGTGGACGGCCGCCCGGCCTATGGCGGCACGCCGACCGACGCCTCGGTCATCGCCGCGATACGCGACCTGAAGGCGCGCGGCCTGTCGGTGACGCTGCATCCGTTCGTGATGATGGATGTGCCGCAAGGCAATGTCCTGCCCGACCCCTATGGCGGCGCGGCCCAGGCGCCTTATCCCTGGCGCGGGCGCATCACCTGCTTTCCGGGGCCCCGACCGCACGGCCGCCGCCGCGGCCCAGGTGGCGGCCTTCGCCGGCGGCACCGCGGCCGCCGATCTGGGCGTCGACGGCGAGACGATCGTCCCCGGCCCCGGCGCCGACTGGGGCTATCGGCGCATGGTGCTGCACATGGCGCGGCTGGCCCTGATCGCCGGCGGGGTCGATGCGATGCTGATCGGCTCGGAACTGCGCGGTCTGACCTGGCTGCGCGGGGAAGCGGACGCCTTTCCCTTCGTCGACGCGCTGCGCCGGCTCGCCGCCGATGTCCGCGCGCTTCTGGGGCCGGACTGCAAGCTGACCTACGGCGCCGACTGGTCCGAATATTTCGGCTACCACCCCGCCGACGGCTCGGGCGACGTCTACCACCATCTGGACCCGCTTTGGTCGGCGCCCGAGATCGACGCGGTCGGCATCGACAACTACATGCCGCTCGCCGACTGGCGCGATGCGGACTCGACCGAACCGAGCGGCAATCCGGACGGCATGGCCGCCCATGACGATGCCCGCGCCATGGGGGCCGCCATCGCCGCCGGCGAGGGGTTCGACTGGTACTACGCCTCGCCCGCGGACCGTGACGCCCGCATCCGCACCCCGATCACGGACGGCGCGCACGGCAAGTCCTGGGTCTATCGCTACAAGGACCTCGTCGCCTGGTGGTCGAACGTCCATGTCGACCGGCGCGGCGGCGTCGAGACCGGGCCGCAATCGCCCTGGACACCGCACGCCAAGCCCATATGGCTGACCGAGCTGGGCTGCCCGGCCGTCCATGCCGGGGCCAATCAGCCCAATGTCTTCCCCGATCCCAAATCCTCCGAAAGCGCGCGGCCCCGCCACTCCACGGGCGCGCGCAGCGACAGCGCCCAGCGGGCGTTCCTTGAGGCCCACCACCGCCATTGGGCGCTGGCCGGCACCGGCGCCAACCCCTTCGCGCCCGGCACGTCCGATCCGATGGTCGATCCCGGCCGCATGTTCCTGTGGGCCTGGGACGCCAGGCCCTTTCCCGCCTTTCCGCGCAATGGCGCGGTCTGGGGCGACGGCGAGAACTGGCTGACCGGGCACTGGCTCAATGGCCGGCTCGGCGCAGCCCCGCTCGCCGGCCTGATCCGGGCGGTCTTTGCGGACCATGGCCTGCCGGCTCCCGATGTCGAGGGCGTGCGGGGCACGGTGCTCGGCGTGACGGTCGACGCGCCCGCCGGCATCCGCGACACGCTCGAACCCCTCGTCGACGCCTTCGGCCTGGTCGTCGCCGACAGCGGCGAAGCGGACGCCCCGCGCCTTCGGTTCCGCGCCGGTGACGACACGGCCCACCCGGTGCCGGCCGCCGGCATCTGCCTGGGCGCCGAAACGGGCAACCGGCGGCGCACGCTCGGCCAGGCGGACGAGTTGCCCGCCGAGGTGGTCGTCCGCTACCGGGACGCGCTGTGGGATTACCGCACCCGGTCGGCCCGCTCGCGGCGCCGCGACGGACCCTCCGCCCGGATCGCCGCTCTCGACCTGCCCTGCGCGCTCGACGGCGATGCCGCCCGCGATCTCGCCGATGCCATGCTCGAACGGCTGTGGACGGGGCGCGACCGCCTCAGGATCGACCTGCCGCTGCGCTTTGCGGGCCTGGAGCCCGGCGACGTGATCGCCCTTGACGACAGCCCGCAGGATCATTGGCGCGTCACCGGCATCGATCTGACCGACCGCCTGGAGGTCGCCGCCGTCTCGACCGTCGACGTCCTGCCGGGCGCGGCGCGGCCGGCTCTGCCGCCGCCGGCCTCCTCGCCGGGCGCGCTCGGCCTGTTCGGCGGCCCGCCCGACGTGGCGTTCGTCGATCTGCCCATGCTGGATCAGGCGAGCCCCGAGGCCAACTTCCGCATTGCGCTTCGCGCCGTGCCCGAGCGGCCGCACGCGGTGCTCGTTTCGCCCGGAACCGACGGTTTTGAACAGCGCCGGATCGTTCCGGGCAACGCGCTGATGGGGCGCCTGACCGCGCCGCTCGCGCCCGGCCCGTCCGGGCGCTTCGATCGGGCGAACGCGGTCGAGGCGCGGCTCGGCGCGGGCGAACTGGCCTCGGTCGGCCGGACGCTGCTCCTGTCGGGCCGCAACGTCGCTGCGATCGAGGCGGCCGACGGGGCGTTCGAGATCGTCCAGTTCCGCCTTGCCGAGGAGACCGCGCCCGGCAACTGGCGGCTGACCGACTTGCTGCGCGGCCAGGCCGGGACCGAGGACGTCGCCGCCCTTGGCGCGCCGGCCGGCGCGCGCCTGATCGTCCTCGACCGGCGCGTGGTCGCCGCCGGTCTGACGCCCGCCGAGACCGGCATCGCGCTGAACTGGCGCGTCGGGCCGGCCGGGCGCGCGGTCAGCGATCGTTATTTTGCGACGATCGCCGCGACCGGCGGCCGGCGCGCGCTGACGCCGCTCGCGCCGGTCCATCTGCGCGCCCTCGCCCGGCCCGACGGAACGCTCGCGCTGAGCTGGGTCCGCCGCTCCCGTCTGGCGGTCGGCGCGGCGCTGGGCGCCAGCGTGCCGCTCGGCGAGGAGACCGAGCGATACGCGCTCGCGCTGTTCGATGCCACGGGGGCGACCCTGCACACCGAGGAGACCGGCGCGCCGGCCGCGACCCTGTCCGCGGCGCGGGTGCAGTCCCTGTTCGGCGCCATGCCGGCCGGGATCGACATGCAGGTGCGCCAGATCGGCGCGCGCACCGGCCCCGGCATTGCCGCGCGGGCCGCAGTGCCCGTCCGTATCGCCTGATCCACAACCGAAAGGAACATGCCATGACCGACGCCAAACCCTGGTACCTGTCGAAGACCATCTGGGCCGCCCTTGTGTCGATCGCCGCGACGGTGGCGGCCGCGCTCGGCGTGCCGATCGAGCCGGGCACCCGCGAAGGGCTCGTCGAGGCGATCCTGCAACTGGTGTCCGCCGCCGCCGGCGCGCTCGCAATCCTCGGGCGGATGACGGCGCGCACGCGAATCGGATGAACGCCGGGCCCCGGCGTCATTCAGATTGCATTCATCCGCGCCCGACTATACGGAGCGCCATGACGACAGGGCACGCATACATGATCGGCGCATTCCTGATCGGCGCATTTCTGGCCGCGCCGGCGCTCTCATTGCCCGCTCGGGCTGGCGATCTCGTCCAGTTGGCCGGCGACAATTGCTTCGAGGTCGGCCAGGGCGTTGCCGCCCGCCAGGGCGCGACGTTCGTGGGCGCGCAAGCGGCCCGGCGGAACGGTCAAGACGGCTGCCGCGTCGTCCTGCTCCATCAGGGTCGCGATGGCGAGCGCCCCCGGCGCGAGGAGATTTTCGTCGCGCCATAGACCCTGTTCCGTGATAGAACGCGCGGCACGGGCGCAAGGCCCGCCCGGTGTGCGGGAAGGGAGCCGGACCATGCGCATCCTGGTCGTTGAAGACGACGCCGACCTCAACCGCCAGATCAGGGGCGCGCTGGAGGACGCGGGCTATGTGGTCGATGCCGCGCTCGACGGCGAGGAGGCTCATTTTCTGGGCGACACCGAACCCTATGACTGCGTGATCCTCGATATCGGCCTGCCGCTGATGGACGGCATTTCCGTCCTCCAGCGCTGGCGCGATGGGGGGCGGGCGATGCCGGTCCTGATCCTGACCGCCCGCGACCGCTGGAACGACAAGGTCGCCGGCATCGATGCGGGCGCCGACGATTACGTCGCAAAGCCGTTTCACATCGAGGAGGTGCTGGCGCGGGTGCGCGCGCTGATCCGCCGCGCCTCGGGCCATGCCACCTCGGAGTTGGCCTGCGGACCGCTCGTCGTCGACACCAGAACCTCCAGGGCGACGGTCGACGGCAAGGCGCTCAGGCTGACCGCGCACGAGTTCCGGCTTCTGTCCTACCTCATTCACCACAAGTCCGCCGTCGTCTCGCGCACCGAACTGACCGAGCATCTGTACGATCAGGATTTCGACCGCGATTCCAACACGGTCGAGGTCTTCGTCGGCCGCCTGAGGCGCAAGATCGGCCATGACCTGATCGAGACGGTGCGCGGCCTCGGCTACCGGCTGCGCGATCCCGCCGAAGCGCAGGCCGGACCGCCTGCCGCCCGCTGATCCATGCCGCTCGCCTCCGGTTCGCTGCGCAATCGCGTCATCGCGCTGTCGACGGTCTGGGCGGTGCTCGCGGTGGCGTTCCTGGGCTGGCTGCTGGTCGGCCAGTACCGGATGAACGCCGAGCGCGGTTTTGCCGACCTGCAACAGGCACAGCTCTTCAGCCTGATCGCCGCCTTCAGCGTTGCCGAACGGGGCACCTTGTCCGGCGTTCCCAATCTCGGCGATCAGAACTTCCTGGACGCCGGGTCCGGCTGGTACTGGCAGGTCGGCCTTGTCGGCGGCGACGGCCCGGCGCGCCGTTCTGCCTCCCTTGCCGGCGGCGCGCTGCCCCGCCCCCCGCTCGCCGCCATTCCCTATGACGACCAGTTCACGCGCACCTTCAAGGCCGAGGGGCCGGCGGGCAACCGCCTGCGGGTGCTGGAAGCCGAGGTGCAGATCGGCGCCGGCGGCGAGATCGCCCTGTTCCAGCTCGCCGGCAATCAAAGCGAATTCGACGCCGCGATCGGGGCGCTGTCCCGGAGCCTGGCGGCCCTGCTGGCCGTGTTCGGCGCCGGGCTCGTGGCGATCAACGGCGCGATCATTGTCGTCGGCATGCGCCCGCTGGGCCGCGTCCGGCACGCCCTGCGCGCCATCCATGCGGGCGAGGAGCATACGCTCGCCG
>NZ_CFIFWG010000187.1:0-5142 GCF_984466335.1 Roseitalea sp.
GCTATGGCCGTCTTGTCGCGCATCCGAAGGAGCAGGAGGCACGACAGGACAGCAACCACGGTCAAAGCCCAGAAGGTCGACCGCCAACCCAGGAGCACGACCATTCCCGCACCGACAATGGGCGCCAGAGCGGGAATGCAGGACTCAAACACGCCGAACACCGAGATGACCCGTACCGACGTGCGCTGGTCGAACAGACGGCGCACGACGCCCGGCACGATCGCCGCACCGGCTGATGCCCCGACACCCTGGATCAGTCGTGCCGCGATCAGCGTCTCGATCGACTGGGCCAATGCCCCGATCAGACTGCCGATCGCCAGAAGTGCGATCGCAAGCGCAAGAATTGTGCCGGCGTTGAAGCGCTGGGCCAATGCGCCATAGACGAGTTGAAAGGCCGAGAACGCCGCGAAGAAGGCGACCAGCGTGTACTGCGCATGCTCGACGGACGCGTCCAGCGCATCGGCGATGATCGGAATCGCGGGCAGATAAAGGTCCGTCGCCAGAAGCCCGATGGCCGTGGTCAGAAGCAGCGGAAACGTTGTGGACAGGCGTGCGGAATGCATGGTGGACTCGGTCATCACGGAAGATGCCGACACACATAACGAGGCCTGGAATATCGAAGAAGCTGGTTTCTTTTTATCCGTTTCCATAAACGGAAGTTATGGCGCTGTGCCTGCGGCCATGCCGGCTACGTTCACCCAACCAAGATCAGCCGGGCCGCTTCACGCCTGGGCTTAGTCTGAGGTGGATCTCAACCGGGGTGTCCTTGTATGTGATCTGCCTATCCGGGGCGTATCCGAGCTTACGGGCCACCTTGATGGACGCCTCGTTCGCGGGAGCGATCATGCAGAAGGATTCGCTGCCAGGCATGGCTTGATCGAACCATTCGAGCCCCGCGCGTATCGCTTCCGTGGCGTAGCCCCGGCCAGCCCAGTTGGGCGAGATCACCCAGCCCGCTTCCGGCATGCCGTCAAAATCCTTGCCGATATCGCGCTTGAAATCCGCAAAGCCGACCTCGCCGACAAAGCGTCCCGTCGCCCGATCCTCGACGACCCAATAGCCGTAACCCAGGAACCTCCACAGGCCGACATAACGCAGAAGCCTGCCCCATGCGTCGATAGAGGTCGAAGGAATCCCGCCAATATGGCGGACGACATCAGCATTCGACCACATCGCAAGCGACGCCTCAAAATCGTCGGCGCGGTGCGCTCTCAGGATAAGTCGTTCAGTTACGATCCGGGGGATTTCGATGGTGGATGATTGAGACACCTTATCGGTTTCCTTTCTTGGTTTGCGCGCGCCGATCATCGCCATCATCGAAGCCGCGCGCGGAAATCACGATGCCGACCAGCGCCAGCCCCGCACTCACCCAGAACAGAATGTCGAACGAGCCGGTCTGATCGCGCAGGAAACCGAACAGATAGTTTCCCAAAGCGCTGAACGCGGCCTGAGCCGCGTTGACGTAGCCGAAGATGGCAATCGATTGTCCGGCCGGAAAGCTGTGTGAGATATAGGCCGGCAAAAGCCCATAAACGGCGAAGAAGCCGATTGAGAGCATTACGGCGGCCGCATACAGCGCCGGCAGTGGCGTGTTGTCTGAACCAATGGTCAGTATCGCCGCAGTCCCGCCCAGAAGGGCAAAGGCCATCACGATGGCGGTGCGGACCGTATGCTTGTCGGCGATCCATCCCAGAGCGACACCGCCCAATGCGCCGGCTATACCCATCATCGACCAGATGGGCGCGATCTGGCTCGGTCGATATCCGAGATCATCGACGGCATAAGCGCTCAGATAGGTCAGAAGCGGCGCGCCGAGCAGCGCCACGATGGAAGCGCACACGAGCACCAGCGCCATGCCGATGCGGTTGCCGCCCGCTTCGGTTCTCTTGCAGGCACTTCGACCTGAAGACGTTGTCATCGTTCCCGGTTGGAAACCGTCTGCGCGACGAAACACGATGAAGCAGCCGACGGCGATCAACAGACTGATGAGTCCGGTCACGATCCAGAGCCCGTCCGATCCGATGGGCGTCAGAAGCAGGCTGAGCAGCACGCCGTTGAGGATGAGACCGAAATTGGTGCCGGCATTGACGAAACCCATGGCCCGCCCCCGAAACGCAGGCGGCGTGAAGCGTGGGATAAGGACGGCCATCGGGACCCAGGCGGTCGCTGTGGCGACACCGATCATCGTGCGCAAGATCAAGAGCGTCCAGTAGTTGCCGGCAAGGGCATATCCGAACAAAGCGCCCGCGGTCACGAGCATCGTCAGGATGACGAGGTTCTCCGATCCGATGAGGGCGCACAGGCGCGCGCTGATCAAAGATCCCACCAGGAAGCCGACCATGCCCATCGAGGTGATCAGGCCCGCGCCGGAATAGTCGAACCCGATCGCCGCCTGCATGTCGGGCAAAAGCGCCGCGAACAGATAATTGCCGAACGCATAGGTCGCGAGAATGCAAAGCATGCACAGTAAGGTCGCCAGAGCCGATAGGTATCGCCGCGTCTTGCCTGTGGTCCCGTGCACTCCGACATCTCCACCAACTCCCCGGGGTCCGGGAAGGCGATTGAAGCTCGGCGAGCCGCGAGGTCGCCAAGCTCCGATGCCGAAGGGTTAGACGGCTGCAAAACAAGAAAAAACGGCGTTTCGGCTTATGCAGATGCATAAGAAAAGCAAATATGCTTCGTCATCTCCTGCACGCGTTAAGCCCGCTGGCCAATGTTCGACCGCGTCGCGATGAACGCCGACCGGAACATGAGGCCGAGAATGAGGGCGGCCGCAATCAACCCGGCGCAGAAGCCGATCCAAATGCCCAGGCCCTCCAACGCCCGGCCATAGGCCAAAAGCAGTCCGCCGCCGACGCCGATTAGCCAGTAGCTGCAACTGCTGACCGCCATCGGCAGCACGGTGCTTTTAAGGCCGCGCAGCATGTGAACGAACAGGACTTGCAGCGCGTCGAACAGGAAGATCGCGGTCGTCCAGGCAAGGATGCCGGCGACGAAGGCGGCTGTGCCCTCGGCGCCATCGGGCAGGAAGATCATGACGATCGGCACCCTGAATAGGAAGACGAGGATCGCAAAGGAGGCCGTGATCGCCGTGCACAAAGTGAGCGCAGCCCGAACCGCCCGCTTCAAACCTTCCGGGTCGTGGTCATGTGCGAACCGCGCGATGCGCGCCGACACCGCCTCGCCGAGCGCCGTGCTGACCACATAGTTGATCTCCATGACCGCGAAGACGACGCTGCCGGCGATGAGCCAGGTCTCGGAAAAGACGCCGAGAAAGAACAGCACGACCACGAACAGGACGCTCTCCAGCCCCTGTTGCGCACCCGACGCCCAGCCCAGGGCGACCACGCGCCTGATGTCGGAGGCGAGCCGCCGCAGCCAATCGCGCGGCACCGCCGGCGACACGATGCCTGTCCGAACACAATGGACGGCCAGAAACGCAAAGGCGGCGAGATTGACAAGCACGGTCGCGAGGCCGGTGCCGGCAACACCCATGCCATCGAAGTCCATGCCGTTGAAGCCAGCGACACCGTGGGTCAGCACGATGCTGAGCCCGAGATTGCCCAGAACGATGAAGGCGACGACGAAGGCGATGATGCCGGTCCGACCGACGGCGTTGAGCACGTTCTTGCAGATCGCCAGACCGAGCGCCGGCGCGATGGCCCAGACCATCACGTCGCCATAGGCGCGGTAATGCGCGACGAGGTCCGGCGCATAGCCCGCCGGCGGAAGCAGGGCGAGCATCGTCCAGTGGACGCCGAAACCGGCGGCGGCAAAACCCAACACGATCAGGATCGATGCCCGCACCAGCGCCGAGCGGCGTTCCGGCGCGGGGTCTTCGGCCATGAAGATAAGCGCGGCGGACAGAACGCCGCCGCCTATGGTCAGGAACGCCAGCACGACCGTCTTGGCGAGACCGACCGCCGCGAGCGGCTGCGGCCCGAGCGCGCCGACAACGGCCAAGTCGGTCAGGCCGACCAGTACCTCGGTCAGGTAGAACAGGCCGAGCGGCGCGGCGGTCCGTGACAGGGACCAGAAGGAGATGCTCGGTGAACTGGTTTTGGGATTGGTGCTGCACATGGCACGACCTCCGTCTCCGGATCACCCAAAGAGCTGATGACCCATCACGTAAGGCGGCTGGCAGAACGCCAGCACCGTCCACGGCAGCTTACCGCGACGCCATGATAGGGTTGGCGCGGCGTGTTTTCAAGCCGAGCGGGTCTGCGCCAAAACTAGGTATGGGTGCCAAGGACCTCCGACAGGATGCGCACCCCGTCGATCAAAACGGCCTCGTCGAAGGCGGCATAGCCGAGTACCAGGCCCTGCGACCGGGGTTTGCCCGCATAGTAGGAGGACAGGGGTTGCAGCACCAATCCCGCCTCAAGGGCGCGTGCCGAGATGGCCTTGTCGGTCTCGGCACGCGCTCGATCGTCCCGCGGTCGGACCACCACATGCATACCCGCCGACAGATCTCCGATCTCCAGCACATCGCCGAGCCGTTCGGCCAAGGCCTCAGCCAGGACGTCCCGTCTTTGGCGATAGATCCGCCGCATGCGCCGGACATGGGCGGCGAAATGCCCTTCGGCCATGAAGCAGGCCAGTACCGGCTGCACCAGGAACGAGGCGCGCGGCCCCGTTGCCCGCAACCGGTCGCGGATGGGCCCAACAAGGCGTGGCGGCACGACCAGAAAGCCGAGCCGGAAGGTGGGCGACAGCACCTTCGAGAAGCTGCCCAGATAGACAACGGCGCCATGCTCGTCGAGGCTCATCAAAGCCGGCAGCGGCGCGCCCGAATAGCGAAATTCGCTGTCGTAATCGTCCTCGATCAGGACGCCATCGGCCCCGCGCGCCCAGGCCAGAAGATCGAGGCGCCGCGCGACGGGAAGCGTCATGCCCAGCGGAAACTGGCGCGAGGGCGTCACCACGGCGCCCCTGGCCTCTGGCGCCAGCGCCATGCCTCGCGCGATGTCAAACCCGTGCGGGCCGACCGGAACGGGACGCACCGTCAATCCGCCATCGGCCAGCGCGAGGCCGAGCGACTTGTATCCTGGATCCTCGACCAGAACACTATCGCCGGTGCGAAAGGCGCTGCGCGCAATCAGATCGATCGCGTCCCGCGTGCCGGCGGTGATCACGATCTGC
>NZ_CFIFWG010000188.1:0-5137 GCF_984466335.1 Roseitalea sp.
CCCCTCATAGGCGTAGCCCTCGGCCTCGCGCTCCTTGACGATGGCGATCAGCGTGTCGAGGCGCGGGTCGTCCCTGGCAACGGCGAGGCCGCGCCGCTTGAGCTCGTCGATGAAGTTGGACCTGCCGCCCTGGTCGGAGACCATGACGCGGCGCGCATTGCCGACGCTTTCGGCCGGCACGTGCTCGTAGGTGCGCGGGTCCTTGAGCAGGGCCGAGGCATGGATGCCCGCCTTGGTCGCGAACGCGGACGCGCCGACATAGGGCGCCTGCGGGTCGGGCGCGCGGTTGAGCAGCTCGTCGAAGGTGCGCGACAGGCGCGTCAGCCCCACGAGCGCATCCGCCGACACGCCCGTCTCGAACCGGTCCGCCCAGACCGGCTTGAGGCCGAGCGTTGCGATCAGCGTGACGAGGTCGGCGTTGCCGCAGCGTTCGCCGATGCCGTTGAGCGTGCCCTGGACCTGCCGCGCGCCGGCGCCGATGGCGGCCAGAGAATTGGCCACCGCCTGGCCGGTGTCGTTGTGGGCATGGATGCCGAGCCGGTCGCCGGGCACGCCGGCCTCGATGGCCGCGCGCGTGATGGCACGCACCTCGTCGGGCTGGCTGCCGCCATTGGTATCGCACAGGACGATCCAGCGCGCGCCGGCCTCGAACGCCGTTCGGGCGCAGGCCAGCGCATGGTCCGGATTGGCCTTGTAGCCGTCGAAGAAATGCTCGCAATCGACCATCGCCTCGCGGCCGGCGGTGATGGCCGCCTCGACCGACCGGCGGATCGCGGCGAGGTTCTCGTCGGGCGTGCAGCCCAGCGCCAATGCGACATGATAGTCCCACGCCTTGGCGACAAAGCAGATCGCGTCCGCATCGGCCTCGATCAGCGCGGCAAGGCCCGGATCGTTGGATGCCGAGACGCCGGGGCGGCCGGTCATGCCGAAGGCGACGAAGGCGGCGTTCCGCGTCCGCTTGCGCGCGAAGAAGGCCGTGTCGGCGGGGTTGGCGCCCGGATAACCACCCTCCACATAGTCGATGCCGAACCCGTCCAGCATGTCGGCGATGGCGATCTTGTCGTCGACGGAAAAATCGATGGCCGGCGTCTGCTGGCCGTCGCGAAGGGTCGTGTCGAACAGGTGAATGCGCTCTTTGCCGGCCGACATTGGTTACAGCCTCCCGCGACGGCAATGTTTCCGTTCGCGCGTCCTTGCGGCCAAGCCGCCCGACAGGGCACCCGTCATCGCTTCACCTCCCATGTCGTGACGCGCTCGCCAGTTTCGGAATCCTTTGAATCGCTTAGCCGGATTCCCTGATCCAGAAGTTCATCGCGGATGCGGTCCGCCTCGGCCCAGTTCCTGTCGGCGATCAGGGCAAGACGCTTATCGATCGCCGCCCGAACCGTATCGACATCGATATCGCCGAGCGGCGCCGCCCGCGGCAGACCCAGAAAGCCGAGCGCGCGGCGCAACGGCGCGCCGGCGAGCGCGCCGAGCGCGTGAATGGCGTCGACCGTGTTCAGATCGTCGGCCAGCGCCTCGACCATGGCGTCGAACCGACCATTGTCGTCGGCTTGGCCCGCGCGGCGCCAAAGGCGGGCCAGCAGATTGTCGGCCTCCTCCAGCCGCCGCACGGAAAAATCGATCGGCTCGCGATAGTGCGTCATGAGCATGGCCAGGCGCAGCACCTCGCCGGGCCATTTGCGGCCGCCGAACATGTCGGTCTCAAGCAGGTCGCGCACCGTGATGAAATTGCCCAGCGACTTGGACATTTTGCGGCCCTCGACCTGCAGGAAGCCGTTGTGCATCCAGTAGTTGGCCATGGCCGGCGTGCCGTGGGCGCAGCGGCTCTGGGCGATCTCGTTCTCATGGTGCGGGAAGGCCAGATCGATGCCGCCGCCATGGATGTCGAAGACCTCGCCCAGATGATGGGCGCTCATCACCGAGCATTCGATGTGCCAGCCCGGCCGGCCGTGGATCGCCGTGCCCGCAAAGTCGGCGTCCCAGCCCGGCTCCTGCGTTCCGCTCTGCTTCCAGAGCACGAAATCGGCCGGATCGCGCTTGTGGCCGGCCACGGCCACGCGCGCGCCGGCCTGCTGATCCTCCAGATTGCGCCGCGACAGCGCGCCATAGTCGGGCATCGAGCCGACGTCGAACAGCACCTCCGCCCCTTCCCCGCCGGTCGCGACATAGGCGTGGCCGCGCGCGATCAGCGTGTTGATCATCGCCACCATGGCGCCGATATGCTCGGTCGCGCGCGGCTCGTGCGTGGGCGGCAGGCAGCCGAGCGTCAGCGCATCGGCGCGAAACCGGTCGGCGGTCTTTTCGGTGACGGCGCGAATCGCCGCGTTCAGCGCAAGGGCCGGATAGTCACGCCGGGCGCGGGCGTTGATCTTGTCTTCCACGTCGGTGATGTTGCGCACATAGGTGACGTGATCGTCGCCGTAAACGTACCGGAGCAGGCGGAACAGCGCGTCGAACACGATCACCGGCCGGGCGTTGCCGATATGGGCATGATCGTAGACCGTCGGGCCGCACACATAGAGCCGCACATTGGCCGGATCGATCGGCGCAAAGGGGCGCTTGGCGCGTGTCAGCGTGTCATAGAGGCGCAGCGGCAGAGCATCGGCCATCGATCGTTTCCTGTCGGGCGGTACACCAGCGGGCCGCTCATGCCACGGCGGCGGTGGCGCTGCCAAGCGGCACCGGCGGCGGACAGCGGTGCCGAGGCAATCAATCACTCGCGATACTGGCATGAAGGCGAAAATACACGCAAAAGACGCTCACCGGTGGCGGTTTTTTGATTAAATATGACCAATCCCCCCAATTTTAACCTATTCAACGATGGTCTTGACCGTCTACGGTGCGGCCCTCTGCGTAGGCGGAGCCGGGTATCTCGCGGTGGAGTTTGCGCCCCATCTTCCACTGTGCTCGGCCGTTTGCTTCTCACGGACCAGGAGCGGCAAATGGCAGATGCCTGGGGCGCCTACGCAGAGCATTGCCGGCACCGCGGTCGCGGTGCCTATTGCCTTGGGCCGACGAGCAGGCCGATGGCGAGCGCGACCATGATCGCGGCGATGACCAGATCCAGGATGCGCCACGCGTCCGGGCGGGCAAACAAAGGCGCGAGAAGCCGCGCGCCATAGCCGAGCGAGAAGAACCAGGCGAAACTGGCCGCCATGGCTCCGCCGCCGAAGGCCGCGCGAGCGGGCCCTTCGAAACGGGCCGCCAGGCTTCCCAGAAGAACCACCGTGTCCAGATAGACGTGCGGGTTCAGAAAGGTGAACGCAAGGCAGGTGCCGATCGCCGCAGCGCGCGGCATGGGCGCGCCGGCCGGCGTCTCGGCGAGCATTGCGGACGGGCGCATCGCGCGTCGCAAGGCAAGGCCCGCATAGGTGAGCAGGAAGATCGCCCCGCCGATGGCCACGAAGGTGATCAGCTGCGGCTGGCCGGCGATGAGCGTGCCCAGACCGGCGACGCCGACGGCGATCAGCAACGCATCGGAAGCCGCGCAGATCAGGCAAAGGATGAAGACGTGGCTGCGCATCAGTCCCTGGCGCAGGATGAAGGCGTTCTGCGCGCCGATCGCGATGATCAGCGTCGCGCCGAGGACGAACCCGTTGATGGCGGCGGCAAGCATCGGAGACGGCATCGCGATCAGAACAGCGAGAACTGACCGTCATCGCCCTTGCCGGCGTCCCCGGCGGCCGGCTTGACCGACTGCTCCCCCGGCGCGACGGGCTCCAGAAGCTCAGGGCCGGTGTTGGCCACCTTGTTGACCCGGTCGGAAACGGCGACCGCCTCGAACGTTCCCGGCGCGGGCGGCGCCAGCAGGCCGGCGACGTCGACCGGCCCGTTCGCGCGGCAATCGAGCCAGCGCGCATGGTCTTCGGGCTTCAGGGGAACCGGCACGCGATCGTGAATATGGACCAGATCCGCCGGAGCCGCCGTCGTCAGGATCGCGCAGGTGTCGATTTCGCTGCCGTCCTTTCCGATCCAGGTCTCGTGCAGGCCGGCAAAGCCCACCGGACCGCCATCGACGGGCCTGACCCACCAGGGCTGGGACGGGCACGTGGCCTTGGCGCGCGGCCATTCGTAAAAGCCCGAGGCCGGAACCAGGCAGCGCCTGTGGCGCATCGCCGCCCGGAAGGACGCCTTGCTCGCGGCCGTCTCGGAGCGGGCGTTGATCAGCAGCGGGAAATCGCCGGGGTCCCGGACCCAGGACGGAAGCAGTCCCCAGCGCATCAGGCCCGCCTCCCGGTCCGGCAGGTTCGAGCCCTCGGGACGGGCCGGGCCGGCGGTGACGACGAGCACGGGCTGGGTGGGCGCGATGTTGTAGCGCGGCGGAAAGGCTTCCACCCCGGCGACGGCGAACACGCGCTCGATTTCCTCTCTGGCGTGGATCAGCGCGAACCGGCCGCACATGGCACCATCCCCCTCCGGTCACCCTATCGCCGGCAAAGCGCCCGTGGCAAATGCAAAAATGAGGCAAGGCAACCGGGGTCAGGCCGCAAACCGGCGGCTGGATATCACCAAGACAGGCGCGCCGACGGCTGCCGGGTCCGCGGCGAACCACGCCCCTCCCACGCGATCGTGACCGGGCGTTATTGGCGGGCCCGCGCGCGGCCTCATAGGCTGCATACCCCGGCCGTATCCGCAAGCCGTGACCGGACGAGGTGATCTCATGCCCATGCCCAAACGCCAGGCGGCCGCGATCGCCGTTCTTCTGACCGCCCTGCCTGCCCTTTCACTCGGTGCCGCGATGACCGGCGCGCCCCCCGCACAGGCCGATCCGATCCGCTGGACCGCCGAGGGCTGGAAGACGGACTTCGACAAGCGTTCGGTCGAACTCGCCCGCATCCTTTCGGGCGGTCCGCCGCGCGACGGCATCCCGTCGATCGACAATCCAAGGTTCGAGTTCGTGCCCGGCCACGACGATCTGGCGCCGAACGAGCCGGTCGTCGGGCTGACGATCAATGGCGACGCGCGCGCCTATCCGCTCAGGATCCTGACCTGGCACGAGATCGTCAACGATGTGGTCGGCGGGGTGCCGGTGGCCGTCACCTACTGCCCCTTGTGCAATTCGGCGCCCGTCTTCGAGCGCACGGTGGACGGGCGCATCCTCGAATTCGGCACCACGGGCAAGCTCAAGGAT
>NZ_CFIFWG010000189.1:0-5129 GCF_984466335.1 Roseitalea sp.
CGACCAACCCGGCCGAGGCGCGCGGCGCGGGCATCGGCATGGCCGCGCGCGCCGGCGCGCGCGTGGCGGACATGGAGTTCGTCCAGTTCCATCCCACGGCCATCGATGTCGGCGCCGATCCGGCGCCGCTGGCGACCGAGGCGCTGCGCGGCCATGGCGCAAGGCTCGTCAACGGCAAGGGCGGGCGCTTCATGGTCCCGCTGCACCCGGACGCCGAACTTGCGCCGCGCGACGAGGTGGCGCGCGGCATCTTCGCCGAGGTCCAGGCGGGCCGGGGCGCGTTTCTCGACTGCCGCGCCGCGGTCGCCGACTTCGCCGCCGCGTTTCCGACCGTTTACGGCTATTGCCGCGATGCCGGGATCGACCCGGCGGCCGACCCGATCCCGGTCACGCCGGCCGCGCACTATGTCATGGGCGGCATCTGGACCGGTGCGGACGGCCGCACCTCGCTGCCCGGCCTTTGGGCCTGTGGCGAGTGCGCCTCGACCGGCGCTCACGGCGCCAACCGCCTGGCCTCCAACTCGCTGCTCGAAGCGGTCTTTTTCGCCGCGCGCATCGCCCAATCGCTGAAGGCCGAAGGCGGCGACGCCGCGCCCGACGATTGGGCCGGCGGCTCGGTGCGTGATCCCGATGCCGTCACCGAGACCGACCATCCCGCCATGGCGCGCCTGCGGTCGATCATGGGCGCCCATCTGGGCGTCCTGCGCGATGGTTCCGGCATGCGCGAGGCGCTCGGCGCGATCATGCGGCTCGAAGCGGACAATGCCGGCGACGGCCCCTTCGCCAACGTCCTGACGGCCGCAAAGCTGGTCGCGGTCGCCGCCCTGAACCGCACCGAGAGCCGTGGCGGCCATTTCAGGACCGACTTCCCCGCGCCCGATCCCCGATGGGCGCGCCGCACGCTTATGACGCTGGATCAGGCAGAGGCGGCAGCGGACGCGCTGCTGCGTGGGTGAAGCCGGCCCCGGCGGGGCGCGATAACCGTGCGGCTCCCCCAAACGGCGGCGCGCGAGCGCGCATCGCGCGTTGACAATTCGATGGCGCCGGGTCTTTCGTGCCCGCGCTGGAGACGCCCGTGACCGATGCCCGAACCCTGTCGCCGACCCTGCCGCGCCTGACGGTCGACGATGCCGTGCGCGCCGCCCTGGCCGAGGATCTCGGCCGGGCGGGCGACATCACCACGAACGCGACCATTGCGGCCGATGCGCGCGCCCGGGGCGTCATCGCCGGCCGCCGGGACGGCATCGTTGCCGGCCTGCCGCTGGTGGAGGCCGCGTTCGCGCTTGTCGGCGGCGATCCGGCGGTGACCGCGCACGTCCGCGACGGCGACCGCATCGCCGCAGGCGACATCATCGCGCATGTTTCGGGCGATGCGCGCGCGATTTTGTCGGCCGAGCGGGTGGCGCTCAACTATCTGATGATGCTGTCGGGGATTGCGACCCACACGGCGCGCTTCGCCGCCGCCATCGCCCACACCGGCGCCCGCATCTGCGACACCCGCAAGACGATGCCCGGACTGCGGGCCCTGTCCAAATACGCCGTGCTTTGCGGCGGCGGCGCCAATCATCGCTTCGGCCTCGACGATGCGGTCCTGATCAAGGACAACCACATCGCCGTCGCCGGCGGCGTCGCGCCGGCCATCGCGACGGCCCGCGCGCATGCGGGGCACATGGTCAGGATCGAGGTTGAGGTCGATACGCTCGAACAGCTCCGCGCCGCGCTTCCGGCTCGGCCGGACGCGGTGCTGCTCGACAATATGGACCCGGCCGCGCTGCGCCAGGCCGTGGCCATCAACCGGGCCCACAATGCGGGCCGCGTCAAGCTCGAAGCGTCGGGCAATGTCGATCTCGATACGGTCGGCGCGATCGCCGAGGCCGGCGTCGACTATATCTCGACCTCCAGGATCACCATGGCCGCCCCGCCGCTCGATGTGGCCCTGGACATGATGGTTGAATCGAAACCTTAGGCCAAACCCGCGTGATCGTCCGAAAGCGGCAGCACGAACGGCGCGCCCTCGAAACAGTCCGATCCGCGCCCGATCGCCCGGACCGCATCGACCATGCGCCCGTTGCGGCCGAGCAGATCGTCGGCGATCGCCACCAGCTTCGGGTTTGGCGTGGCGGTCGGGGAGCGCAGGCGCAGGTCGCGCGCAAGGTCCGCCTCGTCGCGTTCCGGGTCCAGCGCCAGCGCGATCGTGTAGGCGCTGGCCGTCGAGCGCGAAACGCCTGCAAAGCAGTGGATCAACAGCGGCGCCGCCCGGTTCCAGCGCCGGCTGAAGTCGATGATCGCGCGGACATGGGCCTCGCCCGGCGTGGTCAGGCCCGGCGTGTCGACCGCGATGTCGTTCATGTTGAGCCGCAAATGGTCGGCCGCGGCGACGCCTTGCGGGCGCGCGACGGGCGGGTCGCCGCTGATCACGGTGAGCATGTGGCTCGGCGCGTGCCGGCGGGCGGTTTCGCCGATCCGGGCAAGCGAGCACACGGCAAGATACGGCATGATCACCCCCGTCCGTTCGCTCTGGCGCCCGTGTCCATGCCTTCAAGCGCGCTGAACCGGGCGAGGAACGCCGCCTCGGTCGCTGCGGCGGGCATCGGGTTGAGCGCCAGCCCGTCGGGCGTGACGGTGCGCGGGCGGCCGAAATAGGTGCCGGCCTCGGACGCCGAAAAGCCGGCCAGGTGCGTCGCCTCGTAAAAGGCGGCGATCATGTCGGCGCGCTTGATCAGCTTCCTTGTCGCCGCCTGTATCTCGGCCGGAAGCGAAAAGCGCATGTGGATGACCTGCTGGAGCCGCTGCTCGACGGCGCGATAGTCGCCGCCCATCACATGCTTGAACGGCGAGATCATGTCGCCGATCACATATTCGGGCGCGTCATGAAGAAGGGCCGCCAACAGGACCGCCGCGCCGCATCCCGGCTTGAGCCGGTCCACGATCTGTTCGACCAGCAGGCAGTGCTGGGCGACCGAGAAGGCGTGATCGCCGCGCGTCTGCCCGTTCCAGCGGGCGACACGGGCCAGCCCGTGGGCGATATCCTCGATCTCGACGTCGAGCGGCGAGGGGTCGAGCAGGTCGAGCCGGCGGCCCGACAGCATGCGCTGCCAGGCGCGCGGCGGAGCGCCGGCCCGGTCAGGCATGGGCCTGGTCGTCGGCGTTCTTTTCGCCCGGCCACCCATAGGAAGCATGGCGGGGCAGCGCCACCGAGACGGGCGTCTCGCCGGCCAGCACGGGCTTGCCCGCCTCGACGGCGCTCTTGATCCGGTCCAGCCGCGCGATGGCGAGCGCCCGCGCGCCGACCACGGTTCCGAGCGCGCCGGCCGGCTTGCCGCCGGCCGTGATCTGCGCGCCGGTCGGGGGCAGGGCGGCGTCTGTGGCGACGATGACGACGCGTCGCCGCGCCGTGCCGCGGTGCTGCATGCGGCTCACCACCTCCTGGCCGACAAAGCAGCCCTTCTTGAAGTCGAGCCCGCCATTCTGGTCGAACGAGATGTCGTGGCCGAACGCATCGCCCGGCTCGAAGTCGGCGCCGCTCTCGGGCACGCCCTGGTCGATGCGCAGCTTTTGCCAGGCATCCGGCGGCGCGCCGTTTTCGGCGGCCGCGCCGCGCGGGCCGATCATGCGCCGCACGGTGACGCCGGCGAAGCGCCTGTCCGTGAGAGCCTTGCCCGGACCGGTTTCCGGGGCACCGGGACCATCGTCCCATGAAACCGTGACGGCCATCCGCTCCAGCTTCGAGAAGTCGGCCTTCGAACGCAGCTTGTAGAGCGTCATGCGCTTGAGGAAGCCGTCGGCCTCGCCCGCGGCGATGTCGATCAGGAAGCCCGCGCCGTCGCGGGCGACCAGGAATTCGAACAGCACCTTGCCCTGCGGCGTCAGCAGCGCGCCGGGCTGCGCGACGCCGGGCGCAAGGCCCTCAATGTCGCAGGTCAGCACATTGTGCAGAAGGTGCTCGGCATCTTCACCGGTGACGCCGATCAGCGCGCGGTCGGGCAGAACCAGGGACGGCATGTCGGCTTTCCTTGCGGTGCGTTCGGCCGATAGGTAAGCCGGTTTAAGGGCCGCGGCAAGGCGGGTGGCGCCGATGTTCGATGCGGCGGCGACGCTCGCGCGGCCCGGCGGTTCCCTATTGCGGCCCGTAGGTGTCCGCCAGTTCGAGCGCCAGCGCGCGCCCTTCGGCCACGTAGCGGTCGGCGGCCGTCCGCGCCTGGTCGGTGCACCGGGCGTAGATGCTGTCGAAGCTCCGGTAGCCCTTGTTGAACGCGGCGATCAGCCGTGCCCTGCGTGCCGGTTCGGGCCTTTCGACGGCCAGAAGCCGCTCCATCTGGTCGCGCCACCGGTTGCTTGGCTCGGTGCACAGATTGCGCAGATAGTGGATCGAGCCGAGCACTTCTGCGAGCCGCGCGAGCTTGTCGTCATAGGGCGCAACGCGCTGGGCGTGCGCGGCATGCGGCGCCATGGCGATCACGACGACCATCGCCGCCAGCCAGGCTCTTCCGCCCCCAAAGACCATGACGCACCCCCGCCGGCTAAACCAGGCTGGTTTTTCGCATCCAAATGGCGCGCAAGCAAGCAGGGGCGGCGGGGTCGCCGCCCCCGAAGCCAGCAAGGTGCGGCCTTCTACTTGCCGATGATCGCGACGCCCCGATGGAAGGCGTGCGCGACGAAGGCGAAGGTGACGTCATAGGGCACGTCCGCGCCCCCTTGCGACACCAGAACCGTGCCGACGTCGCGGCCATCGGAGATGCGCGAGGCGTCGACCGCCGAGGACCGGCCGGCGGTCCAGGCGAAATCAAGGCCCCCTGCGGACCATTGACCGGCCCGGGCGACCGTGTTCATGGTCACGATGAGCGGATCGTCCCCGTCGCGGGGCACCACGACCACCCGTTCCATCGGATCGATCCCTTCGGGAAGCCGGCCGTCATAGAGGAACGGACGCGAGGTGTCGTAGCCGACATAGGGGTTGCGGCCATAGTCCCGCATGGCGACATTGTTGGGCACGAGCGCCCGGCCGGCCGGGTTCTGCCGGGCGAACTGCGACCAGGACTGGAGGCGCGCGGGCACCGGTTCCAGCTTCGCGCCGGTCATCGCGCCGACGATCGCCTCGCCGGTGAACTGCTGCCACCAGGTCTCGGTCG
>NZ_CFIFWG010000190.1:0-559 GCF_984466335.1 Roseitalea sp.
AGCCGGGCCAAGGCCACCGGCCTGAACGAATACGGCATCGCCGCCTACAAGACGACCGGCGATTTCGCGCAGCGCGAGGTGGATTTCGTCACCGATCTGGGCGGCATCGAGATCAGGAATGGCCTCGTGCTGGGCCGGGACGTCACGCTCGACGGTCTGGTCGCGGGCCATGACGCGGTGTTCCTGGGCATGGGCCTTCCAGGCGTCAACGATCTGGGCCTTGACGGCGACGATGCCGGAAACTGCATCGATGCCGTGGCTTACATCGAAAAGCTGCGCCAGACCGACGATCTGTCCGCGCTGCCGGTCGGCCGCAACGTGGTGGTGATCGGCGGCGGCATGACGGCGATCGACGTGGCGGTGCAGACCAAGCTTCTGGGGGCGGAGACGGTGACCATCTGCTACCGGCGCGGACAGGCGCAGATGAACGCCTCCGCCTATGAGCGGGAGGTGGCGCAGACCCATGGCGTGACGATCCGCCACTGGCTTCGACCGCACGCGCTCGTGCGCAACGAGGCCGGCGACGTGACCGGCATCACGCTGGAATATACCGCGATGA
>NZ_CFIFWG010000190.1:569-5070 GCF_984466335.1 Roseitalea sp.
CTGACCGGCACCGGCGAGACCGTGACGCTGGATGCCGATCAGGTCTTCAAGGCGATCGGCCAGACCCCGGCCGGCGGGCTCTTCGGCGGCGTCGCCATCGATCTTTCAGGCGGGCGCATCGTCACCGACGGGGCGCGGCGCACAAGTCACGGAAAAGTCTGGGCGGGCGGCGACTGCATCGCCGGCGGCGAGGATCTGACGGTTGTCGCCGTCGAGGACGGCAAGATCGCCGCCCAAAGCATTCATGAAGCGCTGACGGGGTAGGGACGATGGTGCGACCAGGAACGAGGCGGGCGCCCGTTGCACAGGCTGCACCACGCCAGGTTCGCACCGCGTCATCCGAGAGCCTTCACGAATTCCTCTTTCGTGGCGCCGGATTGCTCGATTATCGCCTTCAGGGTTCCCCTTGGCAGTTCCTTGCGCCCGTGAACGGGAACCGACACCGCGCGCGCAGGTGGTCCGGCACGCTTCATGACATGGTGACTCCCGCGGACGTTATGAAGCTCAAAGCCCAGCTTTTCGAGAGCGCGGACAGCGTCCCGGCCCGAAACGACCGGCAGGCCATGAGGCGCCATCCTTATGCGGCGATGGTCAGGTGATGGATTTGCGTCTCAACATCGTCGGGGATCTCCAGCCCTTCGTCGCGATAATAGTCGAGCACGGCTTCGATCGCCTCGCGCGCGTTCGCCATCGCTTGGGTCTCGTCGTCGCCATAGGTGACCACCTCGGGCAATGCGGGCACCAGCACGGTGAAGCCCCCCTCCGGTTCGGGCTGAAGCTGGACCGTGAATTTCCGTTCTCGCGCCATCTTGCTCGCTCCATCTCGCTGACTTGCGCTTCACAGCATCCTAGTGCGGGCCTGCCACAGGTTCAAACTTGAAGGAGACCATCATGGCCAGCCTCCGAACCAGCTTCCTCGGCGTGTCCTCGCCCAACCCGTTCTGGCTGGCCTCGGCGCCGCCGACCGACAAACGCTACAATGTCGAGCGCGCCTTCGAGGCGGGCTGGGGCGGCGTCGTCTGGAAGACGCTGGGCGAGGCCGGCCCGCCCGTCGTCAACGTCAACGGGCCGCGCTACGGCGCGATCTGGGGGCCGGACCGGCGGCTCTTGGGCCTGAACAACATCGAACTGATCACCGACCGCGATCTGGACGTGAACCTGCGCGAGATCGAACAGGTCAAGAGGAACTGGCCGGACCGGGCGATGGTCGTCTCGCTGATGGTGCCGTGCGAGGAAGAGCCCTGGAAGAACATCCTCACAAGCGTCGAGCAGACCGGCGCCGATGCGGTGGAGCTGAATTTCGGCTGTCCGCACGGCATGAGCGAGCGCGGCATGGGCTCGGCGGTTGGCCAGGTGCCGGACTATATCGAGATGGTCGCGCGCTGGTGCAAGCGGCATTCCGATCTTCCGGTGATCGTCAAGCTGACGCCGAACATCACCGACATCCGTTACCCCGCGCGCGCGGCGAAGGCGGGCGGGGCGGACGCGGTGTCGCTGATCAACACCATTTCCTCGATCGTCTCGGTCGATCTCGATTCCATGTCGCCCGAGCCCTCCATCGACGGCAAGGGGTCGCATGGCGGCTATTGCGGGCCGGCGGTCAAGCCGATCGCGCTCAACATGGTGGCCGAGATCGCCCGCGATGCCGAAACCCGCGGCCTGCCGATCTCGGGCATCGGCGGCATCACCACATGGCGCGATGCGGCCGAATTCATCGCGCTCGGCTGCGGCACGGTGCAGGTGTGCACCGCCGCCATGACCTACGGCTTCAAGATCGTCGGCGAGATGGCCGCCGGGCTCGAAGCCTGGATGGACGGCAAGGGCTATGCGGGCATCGAGGATTTCCGCGGCATGGCGGTGCCGAACGTCACCGACTGGCAGTATCTGAACCTCAACTATGTCACCAAGGCGCGCATCGACCAGGATCTGTGCATTTCCTGCGGGCGCTGTCACATCGCCTGCGAGGACACCTCGCACCAGGCGATCACCAACATGGTCGACGGGGTGCGCAGGTTCGAGGTGATCGACGAGGAGTGCGTCGGCTGCAATCTGTGCGTCAATGTGTGCCCGGTGGACGACTGCATCACGATGGAGACGATATCCGGCGTGGACCCGCGAACGGGCAGGCCGATCGATCCGGATTATGGCAACTGGACCGAGCACCCGAACAATCCGTCGGCGCATCGGGAGGCGGCGGAATAGGAGCCGCGATCGGTTCTTCTCCCGCCGGGGAGAGGAAACTCACGTCGCCCTCAGCGCGTGCGCCAGAAACCCCAGCACCGCCGCCCGCATTTCAGCCGTTTCCTCATGGCCCGTATCCGCCGAGGTCAGCACCGTCAGCGCCTCCGGCGCGCCCTCGTCGTCATAGGCTTGGCGCAACCGGTCGAGCGCCGGACGCAGGGCTTGCGGCGGGGTCAGGGGGTCCTGCGCGCCGCTCGCGACCAGTTGCGGGCGCGGGGCGACCAGCGCCGCCACGTCTCCCATGTCGCCATGGTCCAGAAGGCCGGGCAGGGTCATGTAGGGACCGTGCAGGTCGTGGGCGCCGGTTTCGATCAGCGGGCCGATGTCGGCGAAGGCGCACATGTGCGCGCAGGCGGCCACCCGCCCGTCGCGCGCCGCCAGCCAGTAGGCATGCGTGGCGCCCATGGAAACGCCGAGCGTGGCGATGCGGGCCGGATCGACCGCGGGGTGGGCGGCAAGCGCATCGAGCGCGGCGGACAGATCGGCCATCATCCTGCCGAACAGCGTCCTCCCGCGCCACAGCGCCGCCTTGGCCAGGGCGCTTTCCGTGCCCTCGGCCCGCCGCGCTCCGAAGCCGGGCATGTCGACGCACAGCACCGCATAGCCACGCCGGGCGAGCGCCGGCCCGTATGGCGGATCGCGCAGCGCCCGGCGGCCTTCCAGAAGCTCGGCGGCCCCGATATCGTGCCGGTTGCCATGGGCGTGGCAGTAGAGAATGGCGGGCAGGGGGCCTGCGGCGTCCGCCGGCAGCAGCAGCGTGCCGGGCACGGCCCCATCGTCGGCCTCGATCGCGATGCGCTGCGCAACGAACGGGCCCTGTTCCTGCGCCTCGAACACCGTGATCGGCGCGTCGCCCCGTTTCGGAACGGGGCATCTGAGCACAGCGCTCAGCACGTGCGGTGTCATCGCCGCCATGATTTCATCTCTGGGCGCGGTTGGCCGTTGCTCGATCCGTACTGGTATACTAGTATCGGCCCAATTGGGAGGGCAATGTGCGGCAGACATGGCGCTGGTTCGGGCCGGTCGACGGTGTTACGGTCGCCGACGCGCGCCAGGCCGGCGCCGAGGCGATCGTGACGGCGCTGCACCAGCTTCCGCCCGGCACCGTCTGGCCTGTCACCGCAATCGAAAAGCGCCAGCGCGAGGTCGCGACCCACCCGGACGGCACGCCGACGGGCCTTGCCTGGGAGGTGGTCGAGAGCCTGCCCGTTTCCGAGGCCATCAAGACGCGGAGCGGCGACTGGCGCGGCGACATTGCGCGCTATGCCGAAAGCCTCGCCAACCTCGCCGCCTGCGGCATCGAAACGGTCTGCTACAATTTCATGCCGGTCCTCGACTGGACGCGGACCGACCTGCGCGCGCCGACCGAAAGCGGCGGCCGGGCGACGGTCTTCGACCTGATCGATTTCGCCGTCTTCGATCTGCACATTCTGGGGCGGCCGGACGCGGGCGACGATTACCCCGAGGCGGTGATCGGCGCGGCGGCCGACCGCTTTGCGGCCATGGGGGCGGACCGCGGGGCCGAACTGGCGGCCAACGTCACCGCCGGCCTGCCGGGCGCCGCCGAGCACTGGACGCTCGACGATGTGCGGGCAAGGCTCGCCGACTATCGCGGCATCGACGCCGGGCGGCTGCGCGCGCACCATGTCGATTTCCTGACGGCCGTCGCCCCGGTCGCCGAGGAGCACGGCATGAGGCTGTGCTGCCATCCGGACGATCCGCCCTGGCCACTGCTCGGCCTGCCGCGCGTCTGGTCGACGGCCGACGATGTCCGGCATCTCTTCGACGCCGTGCCGAGCCCGGCGGTCGGGCTGACGCTGTGCACCGGCTCGTTCGGCGCGCGCGCCGACAACGACCTGCCCGCCATGGTGCGCGCATTCGGCCCGCGCATCCATTTCGTCCATTTGCGCAATGTCTCGCGCGGCGGCGACACGGTGCCCTGCGCGTTCGCCGAGGACGAGCATCTGGCCGGTCAGACCGACATGGTGGCCGTGATCGAGGCGCTTGTCGCCGAGGAACGGCGGCGCCGGGCCGAGGGCAGGGCGGACCATACGATCCCGATGCGGCCCGACCATGGCCACGAAATTCTGGACGATGCGGCGCGCGGTTCGCAGCCCGGCTATCCGGCCATCGGCCGGCTCAAGGGTCTGGCCGAGCTGCGCGGCGTGATGGCGGTTTTGGAGGCCGGTCGTGCCGCGCCCTGAAATCTATCGCGTCGCGGTCGATCCCGAAGCGGTCTTCGCCGATATCGACGTTGCGG
>NZ_CFIFWG010000191.1:0-2122 GCF_984466335.1 Roseitalea sp.
CAAACTGTGCGTCGGGGCCGAGAGCGTCGATGATCACCGCGCCTGGATCGAGGCCCGGCTCGCCGAGAAGCGGCGATCGGGCCTGCCGGAGGAATCGATCCACACCACCCGCATGATCCCCAGGCGGGCCGACGAGATCGTTGGCAAGGGCTCGCTCTACTGGGTCATCAAGGGGCGCGTCCAAAGCCGCCAGCGCATCGTCGACATCAGGCCTTTCGTCGACGCGCAGGGTGTCTCGCGTTGCGATCTGGTGCTCGCTCCCGAGCCCGTCCTGACCGTGCCGCAACCGCGCCGCCCCTTCCAGGGCTGGCGCTATCTGAAGCCGGAGGATGCGCCGGCGGATCTGAATGCCGGCGCTGCGGGCCTTGCCGACATGCCGCCCGCCATGCGCGCCGAACTGGCCGATCTGGGACTTTTGTAGCGCCCGCCGCGATTCCAGCTGAAGATAAGCCGCTCCAAGACATCCGGCGCGCGCGCCATCTTGCAATGGCGTGCCGAAACGCCATTTCTGCAACCATGAGCAAGACACCGGTCAGAACCGACACGACGGGCCGGACCCCGGAAAGGCCCGCATCGTCCTCCGGCGACATCGCCGCGTTCCTCGATGCGGCCAGATCCGTCAAGCCGGGCGCGGGCGGCACCGGCCGCATCGTGCTGGCGCTCGACGCGACCATGAGCCGGCAGCCGACCTGGGACGTGGCCTGCCAGATCCAGGCGGAGATGTTCGAGAACGTCGCCCGCTCGACCGCCCTGAGCATGCAGCTCGTCTATTTCCGCGGCTTCGGCGAATGCCGGGCCTCGCGCTGGGCGCGCAGCGGGCCCGAGCTGGCCGGCATGATGACCCGGATCGATTGCCGCGCCGGCCGGACCCAGATCGGCAAGGTGCTCAAGCATGCGCTCGGGGAGCACGCCCGCTCCCCGATCTCGGCGCTCGTCTATATCGGCGATGCGATGGAGGAAAACCCCGACAGGGTAGGCCATGCGGCCGGCCAGCTCGGCGTGCGCGGCGTTCCCGCCTTCGTCTTCCAGGAAGGCCATGAGCCGGGCGCCGAGGTCGTTTTCCGGGAGATCGCCCGTCTGACGCGCGGCGGCTGGTTTCGCTTCGATCCGTCCGCGCCGCGGGTGCTGGCCGACCTTCTGAAGTCGATCGCGGTCTATGCCACCGGCGGGGTCAAGGCGCTCGAAGCGCGGGGCACCGGGGCCGACCGCAGGCTGCTGGCGCAGCTCAAGGGAGGCGGGCAGCATCCATGACCGCGCTTATTGTCCTGATCGGAGCGATCGGATTTGCCGCGCTCGCCATGTGGTATTTCATCGTCACGCCGCCGGCGCGGGTGGCGGTCGCCCTTCGCCATGTCGGTCCGGGCCTGCTGGGGCTGCTCGGTGCGGCGCTGACCTTTTCGGGCCGCATCGGCCTTGGCGCGCCGCTTCTTTTCTTCGCTTACGCGCTCTTTGCCCGCGCGCGCGGCGTGTCGAGGATGCGCTCGACGCCGGGCCAGCGCTCGACGGTCCGCAGCGCCATGCTGGAGATGATGCTCGATCACGACACCGGCGACATGGACGGCGTCGTCCTCGGCGGCACGTTCGAGGGCCGGCAACTGGGCGGCATGGGCGATGAGGAACTGATGGAGCTGGCGCGGCAGGTGCGCGAGGACGCCGAGAGCGCCCAGCTATTGGAGGCGTATCTTGACCGCCGCATGCCCGGCTGGCGCGACGACGCGGAGCCGGACGATGGTGCGCGGGCTCGCAGCACGGCCCAGGCGGGCGCCATGACAGAGCAGGAAGCCTACCAGATCCTTGGGCTTGAGCCGGGCGCGACCCTGGCCGAGATCCGCAAGGCCCATCGCAGCCTTATGCAGCGCGTCCACCCCGATCTCGGCGGCAGTTCCTTTCTTGCGCAGCGGATTAACGAGGCGAAGGATTTTCTGCTGAGGCTTCATGGCGAACGGTCCTGATACGCAAAAACCTGAAACGGGACACTTCGGGCCCTAGTTCGCATGGGCCAGGCACGTATAGTCATATCTCTTCAGCGCCGAGCAGGCCCCCCAGGCCTGGGACTTCGACGCAAATCCGGCAAAGCGCGCCCGGTGGAAGGTCACGCCGCCCTTGACGAACCGTTCGACGA
>NZ_CFIFWG010000191.1:2132-4993 GCF_984466335.1 Roseitalea sp.
CTCCAGAGCGCGCAGTTGTTCCAGGCGCTCGCGCTTTTCCAGCACGCTGCCCGCCCTTCTCTGGGCGGTGCGCAGATAGTCGAGCGCCTGATCCTGCGTTTCGAGCGCTGCGATCTGGATAACCCAGCCCGAACGTCCGGCGGCCGAGGCGGTCGTGATCCGGTCGACGACGGGGGCGGCGGGCCTTGGCTGGGGCGCGTAGGCGATCACCGGCGCGGGCGCGTCCGCGCCCGTGGGGCGCGCCTGGGCTGGCACGGGCAGGCGGCTGAGCGGAATGGAGGCGATCGAGGCGCCCTCGATGGCGAATGCGGCGCGTCCGTTGCGCGCGATCAGCGGCCCACGGTCGCGACGGGAGCCCTTGGACAGATAGCGTCCGATCAGCTTTTCCATCTGCGCGTTGCGTGATGCGCCCGTGCGTCCGCCCATCACCACGGCGACGATCGAACGCCCGCCGGTGTTGACCGAGGTGACCAGGTTGAAGCCCGAGGCGCGGATATAGCCGGTCTTGATGCCGTCCACGCCCTTGACCCGACCAAGGAGCCGGTTGTGGTTGCGGTGCGTGGCGCCCGCATGGGTGAACGAGCGCGTCGAGAACAGGCCGAACCGGCGCGGAAAATGCTCCTGCAACGCGATCCCCAGGCGCGCCATGTCGCGCGCGGTGGTCACCTGTCCCGAATTGGGCAGCCCCGAGGCGTTGCGGAACGTGGTCGAACCCATGCCCAGTTGCCGCGCGCGCCGCGTCATCATCTGCGCGAACCTTTTCTCGGTGCCGCCAAGATGCTCGGCGACGGCCGCCGCCACGTCGTTGGCCGATTTCGTGATCAGCGCCTTGATCGCCGCCTCGGCGGTGATGGTGCCGCCGGCGCGGATGCCCAGCTTGGAAGGCACCATCGATGCCGCGTGACGGGAGATGCGGATCGGCGTGTTCGGCCGCATCTTGCCCTGCTCCATGGCCTCGAACATCATGTAGACCGTCATCATCTTGGTCAGCGAGGCGGGGTAGCGCGTGCTGTCGGCGCGGTAGGCGTAGAGCGTCTTGCCCGTATTGGCGTCGATCACGATCCCGGCATATTTCGGGTTGGCCTGCGCATGCGGGGCGGGCGCGACCAAAACCAGCGCGATCAGCGCCAGCAGGGCGGCGGCGATCGGCCGCATCTGCGTGGAAAGGCGGCGTGGGGTCGGGTCGGGCAAGGGGCACTCTCGCTGCACGGGATGCACTGGCGGCGGCGAACCGCCGGATCGGGCGCACGCTAGGGCGACCGCGTTACCAATCCGTTTATGGTAATCGAAGGCTTGCCATCGCTGCGGCACTTTTCATCAAATTGGATTTGTGCATTGCAAAAAATCCTCTTGCTTTTTTGTGCACTGCACACTATGTGAGCCGTGAGCAGACCCTTCCCGATGCTCCCCGATCAGACATCAGACCGACAGGTGACACATGATGAAGGCATTCGAAGACATGAGCCAGTCCAGCAAGGAAGTGATGGACGGCACCCTGAAGAGCTATGCGGCCATGACCAAGGGCATGCAGGCCATCGCCACCGAGGCGACCGACTATTCGAAGGCGTCCTACGAGGCCGGCGCGGCCGCGTTCGAGAAGCTGGCCGCCTCCAAGTCGCTGGAAAAGGCGATGGAAGTGCAGACCGACTACGCCAAGAGCGCCTATGAGGCCGCCGTGGCGCAGGCCACCAGGATGGGCGAACTCTACACCGACCTGGCCAAGGAAGTGTACAAGCCCTTCGAGGCGATGGTTCCGGCTTCCAAGTAAGCCGTCTTCCGGCCCTGCCCGAAATCTGCCCGCGCGCCCGCGAAGGCGCGCGGGCTTTTTCGTTTTCGAGACCGCTTCGACGGACGCATGGCATTGTTTTGCGCCCGGCCCGCAAATCGCGCCCCGATCTGCGCCGGCCATCTTGCGCGTCCGGTCAGGGGCCTTAAAATGCGTAGATGACGACCTAGATATGGCGGATGGACGCGCCGCTGACGTCACAGCTTCCGATCGTTCCCGAATGAATGAAGGTCCAAGCCGGAGATCATGAACAGCGTGCCGGAATCGAAGCAACCGCCTGGCGGCCCCTTGACCTGGCCGCTCAGGGCAGCCGGCGATGACGATGCAGGGGGGTCCGAAGGACGCGGCACCTCGGTCATCACGCGCACCGAGCGCAAGACCAGGAAGCCCAGCCTTTATCGCGTTCTGTTGCTCAACGACGACTACACGCCGATGGAGTTCGTCGTCCATGTGCTCGAACGCTTCTTCCAGAAGGACCGCGATCAGGCCACGCGCATCATGCTGCACGTGCACAATCATGGTGTCGGCGAGTGCGGCGTCTATACATACGAGGTTGCCGAGACCAAGGTGAACCAGGTGATGGACTTCGCCCGCCAGAACCAGCATCCTCTGCAATGCGTGATGGAGAAGAAATAGATGCCCGCCTTCACCCAGACCCTCGAACGCGCATTGCATCAGGCCCTCACGCTGGCCAATGAGCGCGATCATGAATATGCGACGCTTGAGCATCTTCTGCTGGCGCTGATCGACGACAAGGATGCGCGCGCCGTTCTGGATGCGTGCAGTGTCGATCTGGACGCATTGCGCCGCACGCTCGCCCACTATGTCGACAACGACCTGTCCAACTTGGCCACCGGCTATGACGAGGACGCCAAGCCCACCGCCGGCTTCCAGCGCGTCATCCAGCGCGCGGTGATCCATGTGCAGTCCTCGGGCCGCGAGGAGGTGACCGGCGCCAATGTGCTCGTCGCCATCTTCGCCGAACGCGAGAGCCACGCCGCCTATTTCCTGCAAGAGCAGAACATGACCCGCTACGATGCGGTCAACTACATCTCGCACGGCGTCGCCAAGAACC
>NZ_CFIFWG010000192.1:0-4837 GCF_984466335.1 Roseitalea sp.
TTCTACTCCATCTGGACCCTTGCGGGCCGATCCTCATTGTGCTTGCGCCGTCGTCCGGCTGTCGGCGGTCAGGCGAACTTCGCCTGGATTTCCTGTGCCACGGCCTGCGGAACCGGGTCGTAATGGTCGAAATGCATGGTGTACTGCGCCCGCCCCTGGCTCATCGAGCGCAGCGAGTTGACATAGCCGAACATGTTGGCGAGCGGCACCATGGCGCCGATCACCGTGTCGACGCCGCGCGTCTCGGTGCCGGCGATCTGGCCGCGCCGCGAGTTCAGATCGCCGATCACGTCGCCCATATAGTCCTCGGGGGTGACGACCTCGACCTTCATGATCGGTTCGAGCAACTGGGCGCCGGCCTTCTGCGCGCCCTCGCGGAAGGCGGCGCGGGCGGCGATCTCGAACGCCAGGACCGAGGAGTCCACATCGTGATAGGCGCCGTCCATCAGCGTCGCCTTGACGCCGAGCATCGGAAAGCCCGCCACGGGACCCGAATCCATCACCGACCGGATGCCCTTTTCGACGCCCGGAATGTATTCCTTGGGAACGTTGCCGCCGACCACGGTGCTCTCGAAGGCGAAATCCTCGCCCTCGGGGTTCGGCTCGAACTTGATCTTGACGCGCGCGAACTGGCCAGAACCGCCCGACTGCTTCTTGTGGGTGTAGTCGATGTCGGCTTCCCGCGTGATGGTCTCGCGATAGGCCACCTGCGGCGCGCCGACATTGGCCTCGACCTTGAATTCGCGCTTCATGCGGTCGACGATGATGTCGAGGTGCAACTCGCCCATGCCCGAAATGATCGTCTGACCGCTCTCCTCGTCCGACTTGACGCGGAAGGAGGGGTCCTCGGCGGCCAGGCGATTCAGCGCCAGCCCCATCTTCTCCTGGTCGCCCTTGGTCCTGGGCTCGACGGCGATCGAGATCACCGGATCGGGGAACTCCATGCGCTCCAGGATCACCGGCTTGAGCGGATCGCACAGCGTGTCGCCCGTGGTCGTCTCCTTGAGGCCGGCGATTGCGACGATGTCGCCGGCGAACGCTTCCTTGATGTCCTCGCGGCTGTTGGAATGCATCTGAAGCATGCGGCCGATGCGCTCGCGCTTGCCCTTGACCGTGTTCATCAGCGACACGCCGGTTTCAAGGCGGCCCGAATAGATGCGGCAGAAGGTCAGCGAGCCCACGAACGGATCGTTCATGATCTTGAAGGCGAGCATGGAGAGCGGCGCCTCGTCGGAGGATTCGCGCGTCGTCTCCTCCTCGGTCTTGGCGTCGATGCCCTTGATGGCGGGCACTTCGAGGGGGCTGGGCAGGAAATCGACCACCGCGTCAAGAAGCGGCTGCACGCCCTTGTTCTTGAAGGCCGAACCGCAGAAGACCGGAAAGAACTGGACTTCGCAGGCGCCCTTGCGGATCAGGCGGCGGATCGTGTCATTGTCCGGTTCGCTGCCTTCGAGATAGGCTTCCATCGCCGCATCGTCCAGTTCGACGACGGTCTCGATGAGCGCTTCGCGATATTCGGCGGCCCGGTCGGCGAGTTCGGCGGGAATGTCGACGACGTCCCATTCCGCGCCCAGATTTTCCGACTTCCAGACCAGCGCCTTCATCTCGATCAGGTCGATAACGCCGGCGAACTCGCTCTCGGCGCCGATCGGAAGCTGCATGACGACCGGGCGGGCGCCCAGGCGTTCCCTGATCATCTCGACCGAACGGAAGAAGTCGGCGCCGATCTTGTCCATCTTGTTGACGAAGATCATGCGCGGCACGTTGTATTTGTTGGCCTGGCGCCAGACCGTCTCGGTCTGCGGCTCGACGCCGGCATTGGCATCGAGAAGCGCGATCGCGCCGTCGAGCACGCGCAGGCTGCGCTCGACCTCGATGGTGAAGTCCACATGGCCGGGCGTGTCGATGATGTTGAAGCGGCGCTTCCTGCCGTCGCGGCCCTCCCAGAAGGTGGTGGTGGCCGCGGACGTGATGGTGATGCCGCGCTCCTGCTCCTGCTCCATCCAGTCCATCGTCGCCGCGCCGTCATGGACCTCGCCGATCTTGTGCGACTTGCCCGTGTAGAAGAGGATACGTTCGGTGGTCGTGGTCTTGCCGGCATCGATGTGGGCCATGATGCCGAAATTGCGATAGTCCTTGAGTTCGTATTCGCGGGCCATGGAAGGAAGCCTTGTCCGTTGGATGCGTGGGTTACCAGCGATAATGCGAGAAGGCGCGGTTGGCCTCGGCCATCTTGTGCGTGTCCTCACGCTTCTTGACGGCGGTTCCGCGATTGTTGGCGGCATCCATGAGCTCGCCCGACAGGCGATCGATCATGGTGGTTTCGTTGCGCTTGCGGGCGGCGGCGATCATCCAGCGGATGGCCAGCGCCTGGCGGCGCTCGGGACGCACGTCGACGGGCACCTGGTAGGTGGCGCCGCCGACCCGGCGCGAACGCACCTCCAGGTGCGGGGCGACATTTTCAAGGGCGGCGTGGAACACCTCGACCGGCTGCTGGCTGGTCTTGTCGGCGATCGAATCGAAAGCGCCGTAGACGATCCGCTCGGCGACCGACTTCTTGCCGTCCAGCATGATGGCGTTCATGAACTTGGACACCACCAGATCGCCGAACTTGGGATCGGGGTTGATTTCGCGCTTTTCAGCTCTGTGACGACGGGACATGTCGAGTGTCTCACTTCCTGTTCATGGACCCCGGATCGCCGCTGCGCGCCGTCCGGGGCGACCTTCGCTCCGCTCAGGTCACTTCGGACGCTTGGCGCCGTATTTCGACCGGCGCTGCTTGCGGTTCTTTACCCCTTGCGTGTCGAGCACGCCGCGCAGAATGTGGTAGCGAACGCCCGGCAGGTCCTTGACGCGACCGCCGCGGATCATCACCACCGAGTGCTCCTGCAGATTGTGACCCTCGCCCGGAATGTAGCCGATCACCTCGAACCCGTTGGTCAGGCGCACCTTGGCGACCTTGCGCAGCGCCGAGTTCGGCTTTTTCGGCGTGGTCGTGTAGACGCGCGTGCAAACGCCGCGCTTTTGCGGATTGGCCTGAAGGGCGGGAACCTTGTTGCGCTTGACCGGCGCCACGCGGGGCTTGCGGATCAACTGATTGACTGTAGGCATAAAGCCGTCCTTCTTGGTGTGGCGCCACAGCGCCCAAATCCGCCTCATGGGTACAAACGAACAAAGGCAACCCCGCCCTCTTGCGGATTGCCCGTGCGATGCAGAGGAAGCCCAGGCTTCGTGCGTCCGGTTCGGTTTGCGCCGTATGGAAAGCCTTGTTTGGAGCGCAAGTCTGGCGAACGCAATCGCCGACGCCGATGCTCCACATCGACTCGTTGGGCGGTGTTTACTGTCGGCGGAGCTTGGCGTCAACAGCCAAACGGCCGGATTTTGGCGATTTTCGCGCGGTTTGACCGCGTTGGGCCACACGGGCTTTACCGCGCACCGACCGCCGTGCAAGGAGACGGCCATCGCCACCTTCGCCCGCATGCCGCAAAGGTCCCGCCCATGGTCGACACTCCGCCCGGCACCGACCCGGAGGCAGAAGCCGCCGTCCACATTCTGCTCGGCCGCGTCTGGGACGATGCAGACGAGGCCGGCGTGCCGGTGCACATCCTGCTGGCGGCGCCCGACGACGACACGGCGATCCGCATGGCGCTCAACGCGCTCGCCGAGGACGACTATGCGGAGGCCGAGTTCGACCAGATCGGCACGCTGGCGGGCGCGCCCGACGAGGAGCCGCATGCGTCCGCCTATCAGGGCGCGATGGAAGGGGAGGTGGCGATCGTCACCTTCGTCGAAGAAGCCGGTGAAGGGGCCGGCAATGTCCACCCGTTCGACGCGCTTAAGGGATGGAAGCCGGGGAAGCGGTGAACCGTCGCCCGGTCACGCAGGCCCAGTGTCCGTCCAGACGAAACCGCTGCCCTTGAACAGAAGCCCGAGACCGGGTGCGCGAAAAAAGCCGAGGCGCCCTGCCCCGGCTTTTTCAATTTTGATGTCGGGCCCCACCTACTCGGCGGCCGGCGCTTCCTCGGCCTCGCGCATGTCGGCGAGCATGCCGTCGGCCGCTTCGGTACCGGCCTCGGCGCGCCGCTGTTCCAGGATCAGATCGTCGCGGGAGGTGGCGATGCGCCGGATCTGGTTCATCGCGCCGCCCGTGCCGGCCGGGATCAGGCGGCCGACGATGACGTTTTCCTTCAGCCCCTGAAGCGTGTCGATCTTGCCGGCGACCGATGCCTCGGTCAGCACCTTGGTGGTCTCCTGGAAGGAGGCCGCCGAGATGAAGGACGGGGTCTGGAGCGACGCCTTGGTGATGCCGAGCAGGACGGGATCGCCCTTGGCGGGCTGCTTTCCTTCCTCGACCAGGCGGGCATTGACGTCCTCAAGCTCGATCCGGTCGACGCTGTCGCCGGCGATGTAGCCCGATTCGCCCGGTTCGGTGATCTCGACCTTCTGAAGCATCTGGCGGACGATCACCTCGATATGCTTGTCGTTGATCACCACGCCCTGGAGCCGGTAGACCTCCTGGATCTCGTTGACGAGATAGGAGGCGAGCGCCTCGACGCCCTTGACCGCGAGAATGTCGTGCGGCGCCGGATTGCCGTCGAGGATATAATCGCCCTTCTCGATCGGATCGCCGTCCTGAAGGTGGAACGGCCGGCTCTTGGGAATGAGATATTCGGCCGGCTCGACACCGTCCTCGGCCGGCTCGATCGAGATGCGCCGCTTGTTCTTGTAGTCGCGGCCGAAGCGGATCGTGCCGTCGATCTCGGCGATGACGGCGTGATCCTTGGGCCGGCGCGCCTCGAACAGTTCGGCCACCCGCGGCAGGCCGCCGGTGATGTCC
>NZ_CFIFWG010000193.1:0-4828 GCF_984466335.1 Roseitalea sp.
GAGGGTGGCACGGTCGGACCGGCATCCTGATCGGCGGCCGGGCCGGCCTGTCCGGCCCGGGCCAGCGGCCTATCTGCCCTGGGTGACGATCACCGGGATCAGAAGGTCGCCCCAATTGCCGTCGCCGCCATGGTGGCGGGCCGAGCGCACCAGCTCCACGGACACGCCCGCCTCCACGGCCTTCATCACCGACTGGTTGAGCCGGTGCAGGTCGTTGGCCAGCATGCGGATCGCGGCCTGCTGGTCGGCGCCCATCGTCGAGGACTGTTCCTCGGCGCGTTCCTTGACGTGGGTCTTGGGGCGTTCATGGCTGGACATTTGCTGCTCCGTGGCGGGTTTGCCTCGGCCTTTATTGGCGGGGCCGGCTGAAAAAGTCCACCGACCCCCCTTTCGGCGTCGGGTTCATCGGTTGGAGGCCGCCGGTCTGCTCTGGCCGGACTCGCCAGCACGGCAAAGTTCTGTCAAAGCCGCCGTTTCATCCGCCCGTGGCATGCCTTGACAAAGCACCACGGCGTGCCTCTGTCCCGATCTTGATCGAGAAAAAGCCAAACGCAACAGTCTTTTGCCGCGCCGTGCCGATTGCGACGTGGTCTGGTCGCCGCTGTGACCGAGGCCAATGGTCAACTTGTAAAAGGAGTCATAACGGCGCAAGCTCGGGTCGCCTCAGGGAGCCCGCCATGGCCGACCAGAAGATCTTCGCCGGCGCGCGCATCCGGCGCATGCGCACGCAGCGTCAACTGACCCAGACGGCGATGGCCGCCGATCTGGGCATCTCGCCGAGCTATCTGAACCTGATCGAGCGCAACCAGCGGCCGCTGACGGTGCAGCTTCTTCTCAAGCTCGCCGCCGTCTACAAGGTCGACGTCAACGAGTTGCAGGGCGGCGGCGAGACCGTGCTGCCGCAACTCAAGGAGATGTTCGCCGACCCGCTGCTTGCCGGCGAATTGCCGGGCGACCAGGAACTGATCGAGATTTCCGAGGGCGCGCCCAATGTCGCAAGCGCGCTCGTCAAGCTCTATCGCGCCTATCGCGAAGGCCAGGAACGCCTGAGCGACCTGTCGGACATGCTTGCCCGCGAGGGCCACGAGACGCGCATCGCCTCGACACGCCTGCCCGCCGACGAGGTGCGCGAGGCGCTCGAAAAGCGCCCCAACCATTTCGCCCGGCTCGAAGAGGAGGCCGAGAGCTTCATCAGGCTTTTGTCGCCCGGCGACGATCTGACCGGCGCGCTGAAAGCCTGGCTGCGCTCCGATCACGGCATTGCCGTCAAGGTGCTGCCGGTCGAGGCGATGCCCAACTGGAAACGCCGCTACGACCGCCATTCCAACCGGCTGTTCATCTCCGAGCGGCTGTCGCCGTTCGATCAAAAACGCGAAGTGGCGATGGAGGCGGCGCTGATCCGCATGCAGGTGGCGATCACCGCCGAGATCGAAGCGCTGAGCCTGTCGTCGGCCGAGGCGCGGCGCATCGCGCGGTTCGAGATGGCGCGCTATGCCGCGCACGCGCTGATGATGCCCTATGAGCGCTTCCTGAAGGCGGCAAGGCGCGAGAAATACGACATCGACCTGCTCAAGTCGCGCTTCGGCGTGTCGTTCGAGCAGGCCGCCAACCGGCTGACCATGTTGCAGCGGCGCGGCCAGGCCGGCGTCCCCTTCTTCATGGCCGAGATCGACCAGGTCGGAAACCGCTTCCGTCGCGCCGGCGCGCGCGGCTATCCGCAGGCGCGGTTCGGCGGCTCGTGCCCGAAGCTGCCGGTCCACGACGCCTTCAGCACGCCCGGCCACATTCTGGTCGAGGCGGTCCGGATGCCCGACGATGTCGAGTTCCTGGTCATCGCGCGCACGCTGGAAGGGCCGCAGGGCGCCTTTCAGGAACGGCCGCGCCGCACCGCGATCCTGCTGGGCTGCGAGATCGCGCACCGCAACGACATCGTCTATGGCGCCGCGCTCAGGGGCGCGCCGGGCGCAGACGACCGGGTTCCATCGGTGCCGGTCGGGCCGGCGTGTCGGGTCTGCGAACGTGCCGGATGCCTGGCCCGCGCCGCGCCGCCGATCACAAAGCCGCTGGGATTGGACGACATGACGACCGGGCTGAGCGCGTTCGATTTCGTCTGAGATTCAGGTCGCCCCGCCGCCCCGCCGCCCGGCAAGCCGGCAAGCCGGCAAGCCGGGGGCGCGGTCTTCAAGATCGGGCCTCGTTCCGAGGGGCTCGAACCGCCCTCCGAGACGCGCCCCGAGGGGCGCGCGAAACCGCTTGTGCGCCGCCGGAAACACCAATAGGTTTTCGCGCAAACGCGGCCGGCGAGCGCCGGTCGCGTGCCTTGCCATGAGAATCTGGAGAGTTGCCGACATGCGTTTTTCGTCCCTTGCGATCTTTGCGGCGATCGCCGCCGCGGCCACGACCGGCGCGGCCGGTGCGCAGGACCGGGTGGTCAACGTCTACAATTGGAACGACTATATAGACGAGGAGATCCTCGACGAATTCACCGCCGAGACGGGCATCGCGGTCAACTACCAGGTGTTCGATTCCAATTTCACCCTGCAAAGCCAGCTTCTGGCCGGCGACACCGATTACGACATCGTCGCGCCGACGGCGACATTCCTTGCCAATCAGATCAAGGCCGGCGTCTATCAGCCGCTCGACAGGTCCAAGCTGCCCAATCTGAAGAACATGGACCCCGTGCTGATGGAGCGGTTGGCGGTCTACGATCCGGGCAACGCCCATGCGATCGTCTATATGTGGGGGACGACGGGCATCGGCATCAATCCCGACATGGTCCGCGAGCGGCTCGGCGAGGATGCCGACCTGACGTCCTGGTCCCTGATCTTCGATCCCGAGATCGCCGCGCGGCTCGAAGACTGCGGCATCTACCATCTGGACGATCCGACCGAGATGATTCCGGCCGCGCTCAACTATCTGGGCATGGACCCCGACGCCAAGGACGCCGAAAGCGTCGGCAAGGCCGCCGAGCTTCTGGCGTCGGTGCGGCCCCATGTGCGCAAGTTCCATTCGTCCGAGAACATCACGGCGCTGGCCAATGGCGACATCTGCATCGCCATGGGCTGGTCCGGCGACATGCTGCAGGCGCGCGACCGCGCCGCCGAGGCCGGCCGGGGCGTGACGGTCGAATATGTCATCCCCCGGGAGGGCGCGCTTTTGTGGATGGACGTGATGGGCATTCCGGCCAGCGCCCCCAATGTCGAGGAGGCGCACATTTTCCTCGACTACATCATGCGTCCGGAGGTGATCGCCAGGGCGTCCAACTATGTGGCCTACGCCAACGGCAATGCCGCCTCCAAGCCGTTCCTGGACGAGGCGGTGCGCGAGGACACGGCGATCTATCCCGACGAGGAAACCCAGGCGCGGCTTTATGCGGTGACGCCCAACGACCAGCGCACCGAGCGCCTGTTCACGCGCACCTGGACCCGGGTGATGACCGGGCAGTGATCGGCAAGGCTGCGCGCGGCGAACCGTGCGGAGCCTTCGCATGCCGGCGGGGGCGAGATGAAATCACTGGGCAATGTGCGACGTGCCTTTGCGCCTTGGGCGGACGAAGCGGCAAAGCCCTATATCGCCTTCGAGCGCGTCACCAAGCGTTTCGGCGATGTCACCGCCGTCGACGATCTGACCCTTCACGTCTACGAACGGGAGTTCTTCTCGCTGCTTGGCCCCTCCGGCTGCGGCAAGACGACCTTGCTGAGGATGCTCGCGGGCTTCGAGGAGCCGACCTCGGGCGACATTCTGCTCGATGGCCGCTCGCTCGGGGGCGTGCCGCCGCACCGGCGCCCGGTCAACATGATGTTCCAGTCCTATGCGCTGTTTCCCCACCTGACGGTGGCGGGCAACATCGCCTTCGGCCTCAGGCAGGAGGGCATGGAAAAGGGCGCGGTGGCCGAGCGTGTCGACCAGATGCTCAAGCTGGTCAAGCTGGAGCGGTTCGCCTCGCGCAAGCCGCACCAGCTCTCCGGCGGCCAGCGCCAGCGCGTCGCGCTCGCCCGCTCGGTGGCCAAGCGGCCGAAGCTTCTGCTGCTCGACGAACCGCTGGGCGCGCTCGACAAGAAGCTGCGCGAGCAGACCCAGTTCGAGCTGATGGACCTTCAGGAGCAGCTCGGCCTGACCTTCATGATCGTCACCCACGATCAGGAAGAGGCGATGACCATGTCCGACCGCATCGCGGTCATGGACGCGGGCACGGTCGCGCAAACCGGAACGCCCGCCGAAATCTACGAGGCGCCCCGTTCCCGCTATGTCGCCGACTTCATCGGCAATGTGAACCTGTTCGAGGGACGGCTCGTGTCCGCCGAGGGCGGCATGGCGCTGATCGATGCCGATGCCGGCCTGCGCGTGCGCGCCCATGCGCCGGCCGGGGCCCTCGCGGGTGACAGGGTCTGCTTCGCCATCCGGCCCGAAAAGGTCGATTTGGGCCGCGCCAAACCCGACCGGGACGACAATCTGGTCGCCGGCGAGGTCTGGGACATCGCCTATCTGGGCGGCCTGACCGTGTTCAACGTGCGCCTCGATTCGGGCGCGATCGTCCGGGCGATGGTGATCAATGCCGAGCGCGCCGTCGACGATCCCATCGGGTACGAGGAACGCGTCTGGCTCTCCTTCACGCCCGATTGCGGCATCGTGCTGGAGCGCTGAGATGGCGGCGGGGGATCGGGCCGCACCGGGGTCGGGCGGGAGCGGCACCGCGCTGTTCCGCCGCATTGCGATCCTCGTGCCCTATGTGTGGCTGCTGGCGCTGTTCCTGCTGCCCTTCCTGATCGTCTTTCGCATCTCCTTGTCCGAGCCGGCGCTGGCCATTCCGCCCTATGCGCCGCAGTTC
>NZ_CFIFWG010000194.1:0-4817 GCF_984466335.1 Roseitalea sp.
AGGTGACGATCGCGCCCATCGCGACGATTCCCATCAGCCAGATCAGCGCGCCCCACCGCACCCGGTCGCTCCAGCGATCAAGGTTCAGATGGGTGAACAGGAACAGGCCCAGCGTCGCCACCACGGCCACTTCCGCCGTCGCCCGCCACATGCCGATGGCATCCGTGTCGAGCACGCCGAACTGGCTGATGAAGCCGAAATCGATCGACACGTAGGCAAGGGCCGCCCAAGCCAGCGCGGCCGCGGCCGGGAAGGTGGCGGTGCCGCGCACCACGGACAGGATGGTCAGGAACAGCGCCAGGAGACCGGCAATGCCCAGAACGATGCCGTGATAGAGCGAATAGGAGCTGACGATGTCCTTGTAGGCCTCCTCTTCCCACATGTAGAGCTGCGGCAGGGTGGGCGAGGCCAGTTCGGCGACCAGCGTGATGACGGCGCCCGGATCGAGGGTCATTGCGAAGATATCGGCATGCGGATCGTCGATGCGATCGAGCGAAAAGCCCGCGCTGGGCGTGAACGAAACGATGCGCCGGGCGCCCAGATCCGGCCAGAAAAGGCCCGAGCCGACCAGCCGGAAGCGCGGCGCGACGAGCAGCCGGTCAAGCTGCACGTCGGACGTGTTGGTCAGAACGAGCACGGCCCAGTCGCCCGCCATGTCCCCGCTGACCGCCTGTACCTCGATCGTGCGGACGATGCCTTCGGCATCCGGCGCCGTCGAGACGCGGAAGGCGCCGCCCCGATCGCGGTAGATGGTGACGGCCTCTGTCAGGTCGAGCGCGGTGTCGTCGCGGTCGATCGAGATCGGCTGGTTGGACTGGGCCATGGCCGGAAGCGCGCCGGCGGCCAGCACGGCGAAGGCGCACGCCACCGCCCAAAGCGCAGCAAGCGCCGGGACTGCAAGGCCGACCCGGGAATGGAACATGCAGCGCCGATGCAAAGTATCAGCCCGTCTGATCGCGCTGCGCGGCGTCCCGGTGCATCGGGTTGATGCGTGCGTAAAGGACGTGATCGCGCCAGCGGCCGTTGATCTTCAGATAGGCGCGCAGCACGCCTTCTCGCTCAAATCCGTTCTTCTCCAGAAGGCGGATCGACTTGCCATTGTCCGGAATGCAGGCAGCTTCAAGGCGATGCAGGCCATTGCGTGCGAACGCGAGCTCGCACACGAGCGCGACCGCCTCGCTCATATAGCCCTTTCCGGAGAACCGCTCGCCGATCCAGTAGCCGATCTGTCCGTTCTGCGCCACGCCCCGGCGGATATTGCCTAAGGTGATGCCTCCGAGCAGCGCCTCGTCCGCGTTGCGCATGATGAAGAACGGGTAGCCGGTGCCGCCGCGGACTTCCGATCCGTATCGCCGCAGGCGCGCGCGAAAGGCCGGCCTGGTCAGATCGTCGCGCGACCAGACCGGTTCCCAGGGCCGCAGAAAGTGCGCGCTTTCGGCGCGCAGCGCAGACCATTGCTCATGGTCGGCGAGCTCGGGATGACGCAGATGAACCGTACGCCCCTCCATGATCGCCGGAATGTTGCTGCGGTTTGAAAATGCGAACATCGGTGGTCTCCGGCCGCCGGCTCGTTGCGGGTCAACCGACGGCGGCGCGGCGATGGTGCAGCGGCCTTTCGCCGGGAGCGCCGGCCACCAGGCGGCCGCGTATGTCGTCGATTTCCATCAGCGTGTCGACCGGTCCGACCGCAGAGACGGTGGGAGCCGATTCAACGAAGATGCGCCCGGCGAGATCGCGCAGCCGGCCGACGGTGAGATTGTCGAGCCTGAGCAGCAGTTCATCGTTCGGGATCGGCCGGCCGAACAGCAGGATCTGCCGGGCGATCTGCCCGGCCCGGCTCGGCGCGCTTTCGCCCGACATCAGCAGGCTGGCGCGGAACTGGGCGCGGGCGCGATCGAGTTCGCTGTCCTCGATGTCGTAGGCGGCACGCGTCAACTCGCCGATGACCAGTTCCATCAGCTTGGGCAGGTCGCCGGGCTCGGTCGCCGCGTGCACGCCGAAGACGCCGGTGTCCGAAAAGCCCCAGTGGAAGGCGTAGATCGAATAGCACAGCCCGTGCTTCTCGCGGACCTGCTGGAAAAGGCGCGAGGACATGGCGCCGCCCAGCAGCATGGCCAGAACCTGGCTGCAATAATAGTCGCGCACGTGATAGGGGCGGCCTTCGAAGCCGAGCACGACCTGCGTGTCTTGCAGCGGCCTGTGCTCGCGATAGTCGCCCCCCACATAGTGGGCGAGCCGCATGTCGCAGCCATCGGCGGATCTCTTCAACGTCGAGAACCGGCTTTCGACCAATTGCACGATCTGGTCGTGGTCGACCGCGCCGGTGGCCGCGAACACCATGCGCTCGCCGCAATATTCGCGGTCGACATAGGCGCGGATCATGTCGGCGGTGAAGGCGCCGATCGTCTCGCGCGTGCCCAGGATCGACCGCCCGACCGGCTGGTGCCGGAACGCGGTTTCCGTGAAATGGTCGAACACGACATCGTCCGGTGTGTCCGTGACCGCGCCCAGCTCCTGCAGAACGACGTGTTTCTCGCGCTCAAGCTCGTCCGCCTCGAAGCGGGAATTCTGCAGGATGTCGGCCAGAACCTCCACCGCGAGCGCCGTATCCTGCCTGAGCACGCGCACGAAGAACGAGGTCGTCTCCACGCTCGTGGCCGCGTTGATGTCGCCGCCGACATTTTCGATCGCCTCGGCCAGTTCGCGGGCGCTGCGCGTGGCCGTGCCCTTGAAGGCCATGTGTTCGAGCATGTGGGCGATGCCGTGCTCATGGTCGCGCTCGTTGCGCGTGCCGGCCTTGAACCAGGCGCCCAACGACACGCTTTCCACCTTGTCGAACCGCTGCGTGGCGACGGTCACTCCGTTCTTCAGGACGGTCGTCTGAACTGGCATGATTACGCGAACTCCCCGGGCGCCTTCGGTTATGTCGCCCCGCCGTTTCCTCCAAAGGCCCGCGTGCGGGCCGATATATGACCTTCCACCATTTTCAGATCGGATGGAAGTGTCGTAAACCGCTCTGGGCGGTCCATCAGGTCGCCGAGCCATGCCGGCAGCGCGGGACGCCGTCCGGCCGCCTGTTCGACCGCGTCGGGAAACTTGGCCGGATGGGCCGTCGCGAGCACCACCATGGGAACCGCCCGATCGGCCCTGGCGCGCGCCACATGCATGCCGACCGCCGTGTGCGGGTCGAGCAGATAGCCGGACGTTTCGAGCACATGGCCGATCATGGCCGCCGCCTCGCCCGTGCCGGCCCGGCCGGCATCGAAATCGGCCGCGATCGCGCCATGGACGCGCGCGCCCATCTCGAACCGGCGCGCCTGTCCCAGATTGTCCATGGCTCCGCGCACATAGGCCGCATCGCGCCCCGATGCTTCGAACATCAGCCGCTCGAAGTTGGACGATACCTGAATGTCCATCGACGGCGAGGTCGTCCGCACCACCTCGCGCATCTCGTAGGCGCCGGTGTCCAGCGCCCGCGCCAGAATGTCGTTGTCGTTGGTGGCGATGACCAGCCTGTCGATCGGCAGGCCCATGCGCTTGGCCGCGTATCCGGCGAAGATGTCGCCGAAATTGCCGGTCGGCACGGTGAAGGAGACGACTCTGTCGGGCGCGCCCAGCGAGACGGCCGCCGTGAAATAGTAGACGATCTGGGCCATGATGCGGGCCCAGTTGATCGAGTTGACGCCCGACAGCCGGACCCTGTCGCGGAAGGCGCCATGGTTGAACATGGCTTTGACCAGCGCCTGGCAGTCGTCGAAATTGCCCTCGATGGCCAGCGCGTGCACATTGGCGGCGTTCGACCCGGTCATCTGCCGTTGCTGCACCGGCGACACGCGCCCTTCGGGGAACAGGACGAATATATCGGTGCGTTCGCGGCCCGCAAAGGCGTCGACCGCCGCGCCGCCCGTGTCGCCCGAGGTCGCGCCGACGATGGTCGCGCGCTCGTCGCGCTCGGCCAGGACATGGTCCATCAGCCGGCTGAGCAACTGCATCGCCACATCCTTGAAGGCGAGCGTGGGGCCGTGGAACAGTTCGAGCACGAACGCGTTCGGGCCGGTCTGGATCAGCGGGCAGGCCGCCTCGTGACGGAACGTGGCATAGGCCTCGGTGACGATTGTCTCGAACAGGGAGCGTTCGATCTCGCCCTCGACGAACGGCCACATGACGGCGACGGCCGCCTCGGCGAAGGAATGGTCGCGCAGGCCCCTGATCTCGTCGCGGGACAGGCGCGGCCATTCCTTGGGCAGGTAAAGCCCTCCGTCGGTGGCAAGGCCGGCCAGGATCGCGTCGCGGAAACCCAGTTCGGGCGCCTGCCCGCGTGTCGAGATGAAGTTCAACGCGTCCTCGCCTCCGCCGCCGGAGGAGCCGGCGGCCATTGCGGAAAATGCGCCGGAGCCTTATCGGAAATCCGGCCGCTTCGAAAGCCCCCACAAGGGCGGCCCGCCCTATGGTTGACACGATGGGCCGCTAGCCGAATGGTGCGCGGCCCGAGGGGCGGAAGAAACGGGAGAACGGACGAGATGGCAACGGGTCTTGTGGACGGCGCACGCAATGCGGCACGAAGGGGCGGGCCGGCCGCGCCGCGCGCCATCGCCGCGCTCGCGGCCCTGGGTGCGCTCGCCGCCTGCCAGTCGCCCGGTACGGGCGATGCGCTGGACGTTTCCAGCACAGAGGCGGCGTTCACCGAGGCCGATCTGCGCGCCTATTGCCCGCGCGTGACGCTGCTTGAGGGCACGGCCTATCTGCGCACATACACCGGCGGCAATGACGGCAATCTGAATGACGGGACGTCCGGTTTTTGGGAGGGCGATTTCGCC
>NZ_CFIFWG010000195.1:0-4780 GCF_984466335.1 Roseitalea sp.
CAGAACAAACGCGCAAACGGAATCCCTAAAATAATAAATTGTCACCATAACCTAGAGCGCGTCCATTTTATGTTGTGTCATATCTGGCAGCGATAAAGTAGTTTGCGCATTCGGTTGGATTGATGGTTGAGACGAGGTGGCCGACGTTTTGCCAGGTTTCTTCGATGGTTCGTTTCTGGGCCATGCGCATCCAGTGCTTGATCTTGGCGAAGGCCTGTTCGATCGGATTGAGGTCGGGCGAATAGGGCGGCAGGTACCATAGCCGCGCGCCGGCCGATTGGATTGCGGCACGCACCGCCTTGCCCTTATGGCTGCCCAGATTGTCCATGACGACGATGTCGCCGGGCTGGAGCACGGGCACGGAGTTGCTGTTCGACCCAGGCCCGGAAGCATTGACCATTGATCGGGCCATCGAAGACGCACGGCGCGGTCAGGCCATCGCAGCGCAAAGCGCCGATGAAGGTCAGTGTGCGCCAATGGCCATGCGGGGCGAAGCCGCGCAGGCGCTTGCTCTTGTGGCCCCATCCGCGCAATGGCGCCATGTTGGTCTTGATCCATGTTTCATCAACGAAGACCAACCTTTGGGGATCAAGGCGCGCTTGGAAGGATCGCCATCGCTTGCGCCTGCGGGCAATGTCGGCGCTGCCCTGCTCAAGGGCGAACAGCGTTTTTTTTGAACCGCAATCCTTCACGTCGCAGGAACCGCCACACCGTGTCGTGCGAGACGTTCACACCGCGTGCGGCCAACTCTGCCTTCAGCCCATGCAGTGTCAAATGGGGTGTCTGACCGAGCCGCTCGATAATGAAGTCGCGATGCGGCTCCAGAACACGCTTGCGATGCCCGCCCATCTTGTCGGGTGCGACAGATCCCGTCGCACGGTAGCGCTGCGACCTAGGGCCTGTGGGGGTTCATTGGGGGCCATGCAGATTCCGAACACCGGCTATGGTGTTGCCTGCCAAGGAAAACCTCCGCTTCGCGTCCGAAGCGGAGGTTGGCGCCGGCCCCGTGTTTGGAGGACAATGACCGGCGATGGTTTTGGGCCGGCGATGGTTTTGGGCCGGTGATGGCTTTGGGCCGGTGATGGTCTTGCCTGGTCCGGGGCGGCGCCATGGCGCGCCGCCCCGGGTTTTGCGGCAGGGTCGCTGGAGGTCGGTCAGCGGCCCTGCTACTCCTGTCCCCAGGAGGATCGGGTCGAATCCGGGGTGATCGGCCACCAGTCCGGATCCTCGGGCACGATCCCGTGCCTGATGCCCCATGCGGTCCAGTCGTCGACCACGGTCCCGGTGATCAGGATGCCGATGCCGCCGGTGAGCACGCACAGCATGGCGAACCACCATGCCCAGCGGTGGATGGATTCGATGCTGGCGTTGAAGCCCATCGTCCACCGCCAGAACAGCGCGCCGCGCTCGGCCGCCGTGCCCCGATCGGTGATCTGCTCGATCTCGCGCTCGGCGCCGTAGCGGCTGGTCGCCAGGATCGTCGCCCCATGCATGGCGAACAGCAGCGCCGAGCCGTAAAGGAAGACGATCGAAAGCATGTGGAACGGGTTCCAGAACAGGCTTCCGCCCCAGATCAGCGAGAAGTTGTTGGTCCAGTCCAGATGGCTCAGGATGCCGAACGGCACCGCCTCGCTCCACGAGCCCATGGCGATGGGGCGGATGAAGCCCAGCACCAGATAGAGCCAGATCGCGGCGGCGAAGGCGGCGGGCACGTGCAGCCCCATGCCCAGTTCCACCGCGCGGCGGTACATGCGGAACCACCACAGGATGATCGAGGCGGTGATGAAGAAGCCGGCGATCAGCCACCAGCCGCCATCGTTGAGCGGCGGCATGACCTTCAGGCCGTATTCGGGCGGCGGCGGATCGAGCGACAGCCACGGCATTTCGAGCACGAAGCGCACCGGGTTCCAGTCGACCTGCGCCCAGTAGTTCAACCCGATGATGACGAAGCCGATCGTGAAGGTGACCAGCGAGGCCACGCCCAGAAAGCCCAGATAGATCGGGCCGAGCTGGGCGTTGCCGACCTTTCCGATCCAGTAGCTGAACGATGCCGACCTGGTCCGGTCGATCTGGCCTTCGATGGGAATGCCCATCTCGGGGGCGGCGCGCACCTGAACGGTCGTGAAGATGTTCTGATATTCGTTGAGCATGTCCGGTCCTCCTCACCCGGCCCAGCGCTGGGACAGGCTGCGAAGCGGCTCCCACCACTCGATCCACGAGCCGCCATAGATCGGCCCTGCGGAGATGAAGATGCACACCGCGCTCCAGAAGCCGGCATTGAGCGCCAGGAACAGACCCAGCCGGTGGATTCCGAGCGTGCCGATCGAATAGCCGATCGTGTCGCGGAAATAGGTATCCTCGTGCTCGGGGGTCTTGACGGTGGCGGGGTCCTTGGCGAGCGAATCGTGGGTCGCCGGATTGACCGCCGACAGGACGAGCCCCCCGTGCAGCGCGAGCGCGAGCGTGGTGGTGAAGAAGAAGGTGATCGCGATCATGTGCACCGGGTTGTAGTGGAAGTTGCCGTATTGGTAGCCGGTGTCCCATACCCATTGCAGATGGCTCATGATGCCGTAGGGGAAGCCGTGGCCCCAGGCGCCCAGCAGAAGCGGGCGGAAGACGACGAGCGTGACATAGGCGAAGATCGCAACGCCGAAGGCGAACGGCACGTGATAGCCGATGCCGAGCTTGCGGCAGATCTCGACCTCGCGCAGCGCCCAGGAGACGAACGCGCCGATCGCGCAGATCGTGATGAGCTGCCACAGCCCGCCCTCCTCAAGCGGCGCCAGGCCCAGCCCGTATTCGATGGGCGGCGGATTGATGGAAATCAGCCAGATGTTCCAGGTCGGGCCAAGGGACGCACCGTAGACGATGAGCACCGTGCCCAGAGCGGCAAAGAACGCGGTCGTGATGCCGAAGAAGCCGACAAAGAAGGGGCCGACCCAGAAGTCGAACAGATCCCCGCCTATCAGCGTCCCGCCACGCACACGATATTTGCGCTCGAAACTGAGCATTGCCATGGGTTTACCTCCGATGGCGAACGGCGTTCAGCGGCACCGTCCGCTGCACATGCGCTGATCGGCGGCGGGCAAGCCCGGAAGGGCCGGTCCCTTGGGCGATGCCCGCCGCCTTTGGTGGGGTGGCGTCAGCCGAAAAGGCGCGGTGCTTGCACCGGACCTTGCATGGATTGCTCCATGGCGGCTCCGCCGACCGGGTTGCCCTCGAACCAGTTGTAGCGTTCTGTGCTCAGCAGGACGAAATGGATCATCGCTGCAAGCGAGAACAGGAAGACGCCCTGTACGACCAGCGTCTTGCGCGGGTCGAAGACCATCCAGATTCTCCACATGTCGCTACTCCTTTACGAAAGCATGGGCAGGAGGGCCGAAGCCGTCTGGTTGACGCTCTCAAGCGAGGCGTAACCTTCCGGTCCCGGAATCCACGGACGCCAGAACCACACCAGGGCGTGCGCGACGACCGCGATGGCGACGAAGATCGCAAACCCCTGCATGTAGTATCCGTGGAACTCCTGGGCTTCGCTTTCCGTCATGCCGGACAGCGAAACGCTTTGTGGACTAGACATAAATGACCTCCTAGTCACAAGCGCCGCGGTGCCCCCGCGGCAGGGTGCCTCGGCAAGGGCGAGCCCTGTCCTCGGCTTCCGCCGGGTCGCCCCGGCGAACCCGTGTCGGTCACACCAGAAGCGCGTATCCGGCGGCCGCGCGGGCCGACGAAAGCGCCTCCGAAACCGCGCTCTGCCCCGCTGGGCCGTCGGCGGCGGCCCTGCGCAGCAGGGCCACGCCCAGGCACGGCAGAAACGAGATGGCGACGAGCGTCCGGTACTCGATCAGGTCGCGGCGGCGCTCGCTGCGGTGGTGGCGCGGCGCCTTCATGGCGGGCATCGGTGTCGTCATCGTCTCACTCCTTTCGGTTCGCCCGAAGACGAACGGCTGGCCTGCCGCCTCAGGCGGCTTTGCCCGCGACCAGTTGCAGCCGCGCGCGCTCGACATGGGTCCTTTCCACGCGCTCGGCGTCCTCGTTTTGGGTGATGGTTTCGGCCGCATCGCGCAGATTCTTGGCCGCCGAGATGCGCACCAGGACGGGCTGCGCCTCCACGATCCGGTCGAGATCCCGCTGCGCCTCGTTGCTCCAGGGCATGGAGCGTTCGGCGCGGGCCGGCGTCGCCTCGACCGAATCGAGGTCGGTGGCGAGCGGAATGATGTTGAACAGGGCGTCGAACAGGCCGTTGCACACTTCCTGGATCAGGAAGGACGCGCCCGAATAGCCCATCACCGGCGTGCCGGTGTGGCGGCGTATGATGGCGCCGGGGAAGCTGAGCGGAATGTAGATCGCCTTGCCGCCCGTCTCGGCCAGATACATGCGCTCATTGTAGGAGCCGAACAGGATCAGCGGCGGCGTGTCCGCGATCGCCCGGCGTATCGCCTGATTGTCCGGCTTGACGCCGGCGCGCCGCTGGAACGAGAAGGTGCAGGGCAGGCCCATCTCGTCGGCCAGGAAATTGCGCACGCCGCGCTCGTAGGTCTCGTTGGCGACGATCGCGAACGAGGCGGTCGCAAAGAAGTCCTGCGTCACCGAACGCCACAGGTCCCACATGGGTTTCAGTGTCGTGTGCTTTTCGCGCTCGATGAAGGGTTCCGGATCGAGCCCCAGCACCCGAATTCGACCCGCGTCCGGCGCGCGCAGGCCTTCGACACACTCCATCGTCGTGGTCTTCCCGGCGCCGTTCGGCCCGATGAGGCCGAAGATCTCGCCGCGCCGCACCGTG
>NZ_CFIFWG010000196.1:0-4719 GCF_984466335.1 Roseitalea sp.
CTGATGGCCAAGCTCGGCCGCAAGTCGCTGCGGCTGGAACTGCACGCGCCGATCGGCCGGATTCCCGAACGCCTGTCCGAATTCGCCGGCGCGCTGACGCTTTCGGACGATGGCAGCGTGCTGACCTACGACTATGACGCGACGGCCGAACGCACCGGCATCACGCGCTTGCTCGCCGGCCTTTCACAGGCCGATATCCGCGTCAACGACCTGTCGACGCGCCAGAGCTCTCTTGAGGACATCTTCGTTAACCTTGTGAGGGAATCGGCATGAACGTGCACGCGATCCGGGCGATCTATTGCTACGAGATGGCGCGCATGTGGCGCACGCTCGGCCAGAGCGTCGTCTCGCCGGTCCTGTCGACATCGCTCTATTTCGTCGTGTTCGGCGCGGCGATCGGCGGACAGATGGGCGAGATCGACGGCGTCTCCTACGGTGCGTTCCTCGTTCCCGGCCTTGTGATGCTGTCGCTTCTGACCCAGAGCGTGTCGAACGCGGCCTTCGGCATCTATTTTCCCAAGTTCACGGGCACGATCTACGAGCTTCTGTCCGCCCCCGTCTCCACCTTCGAGATCCTGTGCGGCTATGTCGGCGCGGCGGCGACCAAGTCGCTGATCCTGGGTGCGATCATCCTGGCGACCGCGACGCTGTTCGTCGACCTTCAGGTGGCGCATCCGTTCTGGATGCTGTTCTTCCTGATCTTGACGGCGACCACCTTCTCGCTGCTGGGATTTATCATCGGCATATGGGCGGAAGGGTTCGAGCAACTCCAGATCGTCCCGCTTCTGATCATCACGCCGCTCGTCTTCCTGGGCGGCAGCTTCTATTCGATCGACATGCTGCCGGAGTTCTGGCAGACCGTCACGCTGTTCAACCCGGTTCTGTACCTGGTCAGCGGCTTCCGCTGGAGTTTCTACGAAATCTCCGACGTGAGCCCGGCCATCTCGATCGCGGCGATCCTCGTTTTCCTGACGATCTGCTGCACGCTTGTATGGTGGATCTTCAAGACCGGCTACCGGCTGAAAAAGTGACCGGCCGCCGCCGCCGCGCCGGGATCACGGCCTATGGGCGCAGCGGGATCGCCATGCCTTCACCCCTCTCACGGAAAATAGCGCGCCGTGCGCCAGGCGGCCCCTTCCCCGTCGCGGGTGAAGATGAAGCGGTCGTGCAGGCGGAACTTGCCGTCCCGCCAGAACTCGACATGGGTCGGCGACAGCCGGAAGCCGGACCAGTGCGGCGGACGCGGGATGGCGCCCAGAGCGTATTTGGCGGTGTAGCGGGCCACTTCCTTTTCGAGCGCGAACCTGCTTTCCAGCGGCCGCGACTGACGCGACGCCCAGGCCCCGATGCGGCTGCCGCGCGGGCGCGACTGATAATAGGCGTCGGCCTCGACATCGCTGACGACCGTCACCGGCCCACGCAGGCGAACCTGCCGGCGCAGCGACTTCCAATGGAAACACATGGCCGCCTTCATCGTGCCGAGCAGTTCGGCGCCCTTCTGGCTTTCGAAGTTCGTGTAGAAGACAAAACCGGCTTCATCGAACCCCTTGAGCAGGACCATGCGCACATTGGGCAGTCCCTGGGCGTCGACGGTCGCAAGCGACAGCGCGTTGGGATCGTTCGGCTCGGTTCGCCTCGCCTCGGCGAGCCAGTCGGCGAACAGGCCGAACGGATCGGTCGCGTCCAGGGGATCACCTTCTGTTAACCGAGCTTGGGCCATGTTTCGCCTCTGATGGGTGTTTCGGGGTACGGCGTTGTTCGCCTTGGGTGCAGCGGTTGCGAAAATCGATCCATGCGTGCGCGCTGTCAAGCAAGGCGCGGCAATCGCGCGCGCGGCGACCGGCCTTGCCGGCGCGCTCGCGCTTGCGGGCTGCGTCATCGGCGGCGGCGCGATCGACGAGACGCTTTCCACAAACGCCATCTCGATGGCCGAGCCGTCGCCTTCGATCGCCGTCGACCCGTTCGCCGCGGAACGGCGGGGCGATGCGAGCGCGACAGATCGGCTCATCGACGAGGACACGATCCGGCTCGCCGTGACGACGGCCGACCTCGCCAGGCTGACGGCCGGCAGCCTGCCCTGGGCCAGCGCGGCCACCGGCTCGTCCGGGACGGTCACCGATATCAGCCAGGGGCGGATCGCGGGGCAGACCTGCCGCCGCTTTGCGGCCACGCGGAACGCCTATGACGGGGTGAGCATGTATCGCGGCGAGGTTTGCCTCGATCCGCGTTCGGGTTGGTGGACCCGCTCGCTGAGCCCGCTCGGCGGGGGCGACGGCGCCTGACACCCCAAAGGCCCTAGAATAGCATCCGCGCCTCACCCATATCACGGACAATGCGTGATGTTTGGAGGGATTGATGCGCGATCCTTATGCGGTGCTCGGCGTCTCCAGGACGGCGAGCGCGACGGACATAAAGTCCGCCTTCCGCAAGCTGGCGAAAACGTACCACCCGGACGCCAATCCGGACGACACGAAGGCCAAGGAGCGTTTCGCCGACATCTCGCGCGCCTATGAGGTCGTCGGTGACGAAGACAAGCGCAAGCGCTTCGACCGCGGCGAGATCGACGCCGAGGGCAGGGAACGGTTCCATGGCTATCCGGGCGGAAACGGCTTCACCGGCGCCGATGGTTTCGAAGATATGTTCGGCCGCCGCGCGCGCGGCTATCCGAAAGGCGGCGGCATCGATGCCGAGGATATTCTCAAGACGATGTTCGGGCGTGGCGCGGGCGGGCGGGCCGGGCGCGCCTTTTCAAGCGCCGACATCGACGACCTGTTCGGTGATCCGGTCGCCGGCGCGCACCGCGCCCGGCCGCAAAGGGGGCGGGACGTGGAGGTTCCGCTGGCCGTGTCGGCCGCCCAGGCGATCAGCGCCGGCAAGGCGAAACTGACGCTCAAGGACGGACGCACGATCGCCGTCCAGCTCCCAAGGGGCGTCGAGGACGGCCAGACCATCCGCCTGAAGGGCCAGGGCGAGGCCGGCCCGGCGGGCCATCACGGCGACCTTCTGGCCAAGGTCCGCATCCGGTCCGAGCCCGGCCTGCGCATCGACGGACGCAACGTCCATGCGGACGTCGAGGTCGCGCTCGCGACCGCCGTCGCGGGCGGCAAGGTGACCGCGACGACGCCCGAGGGCAGGAAGATCGCGCTCAAGGTCGCGCCTTGGACCTCTTCGGGCCGGACGCTTCGCGTGCCGGGCCACGGCCTGCCCGACCGGACGGGCAAACGCGGCGACCTGTTCGCGGTTCTCCAGATCCGGCTCGACGACGACGATCGCGAGCGGCTGCAAGCGCTCTATTCGGCAGAGAAGGCCAAGGGCTGAGCCGGGCGGCAGCGCCGCCGTCCGGGCGTTTCACCTTGAAGCGGTTCCGGTGCTGTGCGATATGCGCCCGCGTCGGGAAGCGGGCGGAGCGGAGTGGCCGAGATGAGTATGGGTTCAGGCCTGATGAAAGGCAAGCGCGGGCTGGTGATCGGGCTTGCCAACAACCGCTCGGTGGCCTGGGGCATCGCGAAATCCTGCGCCGCCCACGGCGCCGAACTGGCCTTCACCTATCAGGGCGATGCGCTCCGGCGTCGCGTCGAACCGCTCGCCCAGGAGCTGAACGCGCTGATTGCGGGCCATCTGGACGTCACCGAGCCGGCCTCGCTCGACGCCGCCTTCGCATATCTGGACAAGACCTGGGGGCGGCTCGATTTTCTCGTCCACGCCGTCGCCTTCTCCGACAAGGACGAACTGACCGGTCGCTATGTCGACACGAGCCGCGACAATTTCAGCCGGTCGATGGACATATCGGTCTACTCGCTGACCGATCTCGCCCGCCGCGCCGAGCCGCTGATGACCAATGGCGGCTCCATCCTGACGCTGACTTATTACGGCGCCGAGAAGGTGATGCCGCACTACAATGTGATGGGCGTCGCCAAGGCGGCGCTCGAAGCCAGCGTCAGATATCTGGCCGTCGACCTGGGACCGCGCAACATCCGCGTCAACGCGCTGTCGGCGGGGCCGATCAAGACGCTGGCCGCGTCCGGTATCGGCGATTTCCGCTACATCCTCAAATGGAACCAGTACAATTCGCCGCTGCGCAAGACCGTCACGATCGACGAGGTGGGCGATGCCGCCCTTTACCTTCTGAGCGACCTTTCACGGTCGGTCACCGGCGAGGTGCACCATGTCGACAGCGGCTACCATGTGGTCGGCATGAAGGCGGTCGACGCGCCCGACATCACCAAGCAATAGCGCGGCGGGCGGCGTTCAGGCACCGGCATGAGACCCGACCATCCGTTCTACATGATCCGTCACGGCGAGACGGACTGGAACCGCGAACGGCGCTTCCAGGGCCAGATGGACATTCCGGTCAACGCGCTCGGGCGCCGGCAGGCGCGCGCCTATGCCGACATGCTGCGCGCCGAACGCGCCGACTGGACCGGGTGGCGGTTCGTGGCAAGCCCGCTCGGACGCACGCGCGCCACCATGGAGATCGTGCGCGCCGGTCTCGGCTGCGCCCCGCAAGCCTATGAAACCGACGCCGACCTGGTGGAGGTCACGTTCGGCGACTGGGAGGGCCATACGCTGGAGGAGCTCGCATCCGAGCATGGCGGTCTTCTCGCCGCGCGCGAGAGCGACAAGTGGAACTTCACGGCGCCCGGCGGCGAGAGCTATGCGGCGGCCGTCAAGCGCGTGCGCCGCTTCCTTGAACGGCTTTCGGGACCGAGCGTGATCGTC
>NZ_CFIFWG010000197.1:0-4718 GCF_984466335.1 Roseitalea sp.
ACGGCGAAGGGCGACCGCTCGCTGAGCTCGACCACGAGCTTTGAGGGATAGACCTTTGCGATCCGCACGCCCTCGACCCACGGCAGCGCCTTGAGCGCGGCGCGCGCCTCGGCCGGATCGATCGCAACGAGCGAGCGGGGGCCATGGAGATCGAGCGCGGCGAAAACGGCGTCCACCGGTGTGTAGGCGTTGCCCGAAAGCGCGATCTCCTCGACGGCGAAGCCGGCCGCGCCCGTCACCCGGTCGAGGGCGGTGTCGAACTGGCCGCCCAGGATCGAGCCGTACAGGATCGCGCCGCCGAGCACGGCGCCGAACAGGGCAAGCTCGACGCGGGGCGGCAAATCGACATGGCCGCCGAGCAGCCGCCCGACGAATCGCACGGGCCGGCGCAACAGCCGAGGCAGGACGCGCGCGCGCGCGCCCTCAGCGCCGCCGCCGGCCCGGTCACGCCCACCCGATTGTGCCTTCAACGCATGCAAGATGCGTCCTCCACCATCCATACAAGCAACTCGGCGAAGGAATGACCGGACGCGCGCGCGATTTCCGGAACCAGCGACGTCGCCGTCATCCCCGGCTGCGTGTTGATTTCCAGCCAGATGAGTTCCCCGTTTTCGGAAAACCGGTCGTCATGGCGGAAATCCGAGCGCGTCACGCCACGGCACCCGAATGCCTGATGTGCTTTGAGCGCCAGTTTCGTTATCTGTTGGTAAATATTTGGTGAAATTTCCGCCGGACAGACATGTTTTGAACCACCGGCAACATATTTGGAATCATAGTCGTAGAAGGAGTGGCCGACCGGTATGATCTCCGTCACCGCAAGCGCGACGCCGCCCATCACCGCGCAGGTCAGTTCGCGCCCGTGCACATAGCGCTCGACCATCACCCGGTCGCCATAGGCCCATTCGTCCGAGGTGAGGATCTGCGGCGGATGCGGCTGATCGGCCTTTACGATGACGACGCCGAAGCTCGACCCCTCGCTCACCGGCTTGACCACGTATGGCGGCTGCATCGGGTGCCTTGAGGTGATGTCGTGCCGGTTCATGACCTTGGATTCGGCAACCGGGATGCCGAAGGTGCCGGCCAGCCGCTTGGAAAGTTCCTTGTCCATGGTCGCCGCCGAGGCGAGCACGCCCGAATGGGTGTAGGGGATCTGAAGATATTCGAGGATGCCCTGCACCGTGCCGTCCTCGCCGAACGGGCCGTGCAGCGCGTTGAAGGCGACGTCGGGCTTCAGTTCGGCGAGCCGTGCGGCCAGGTCGCGGCCGACATCGATACGCGTGACGCGGTAGCCGGCGCCTTCGAGCGCGTCGGCGCATTCGGCGCCCGAGGCCAGGCTCACCGGCCGTTCGGCGGAAAAGCCGCCCATCAGCATGGCGACGTGCGTCTTGGTCATGACGGACCCTTTCAAGGCGGTGCGCCCGCGCCAGCCTGGCGCACCGAGCGTAACGCGCGCCGGAAAAGGCGCGCGCGAATCACGCCCGATCGAATCAAGTGTTTGAAGACGTGACAAGGAGAATCGGCCGAACCGGCCGATCACATGTTCGGCTTGAGAACGAAGAAGCGGTGATTGAGCAGCACCGCCGCCACCAGAAGGCCCAAGGCCAGCCCGATCCACACGCCCACGCCGCCAAGCCCGAGCGGGAAGCCCAGCAACCAGCCCAGAAACAGACCGACCGGCCAGTAGGCGAAGACGGCGATGATCATCGGCACGCGCGTGTCCTTCAGCCCGCGCAGCAGCGCCGCGCCGATGGCCTGAGCGCTGTCGACGAGTTGGAAGCAGGCGGCGACGAACAAAAGCGGCACCGCATAGGCCAGAACCGCGCCCGCATCGGCGTCGGCCTCGTCCAGGAACAGGCCGACCAGCGTTCCAGGCGCGGCAAGGAACAGCGCGGCGCCAGCCGCCGCGAAGGCAAGGCACATGGCCATGACGACCCTGGCCGCCCGGTCGAGGCCGGACGGATCGGCGCGGCCTCGGAAATGGCCGACGCGCGCGGTCGCCGCCTGCGCCATGCCCATCGGGATCATGAAGGCGAGCGAGGCCAGTTGCAGCGCGATGCCATGGGCGGCGAGCGCGACGACGCTGATCCATCCCATGAAGATCGACGAGAAGATGAACATGCTCGTCTCGGCGGTGATCATCGCCCCGATCGGCAGGCCGATCCGGAACACCTCGCCGAAAGCCTGCCGGTCCGGCTTCCAGAAGCGCACGAAGATCGCGTACGGGCGGGCGCGGGCATTGAGCGCGCAATAGGCGGCGAGCCAGCCGAAGATCAAAAGGTTGGTGCCGAGCGTTGCGATCGCGGCGCCGCGCACGCCAAGCTCCGGCGCGCCCCAGTTGCCGAAGATGAAAGCCCAGTTCAGGAGCCCGTTCAGCAGCACCCCGGCCAGGGTCGCCCAGAAGACGATGCGCGTTCTTTCGATGGCGGTCAGAAAGCCGCGCAGCGTCCACCACAACAGCAGCGGAAAGATCGACCATTGCGCGATCCGCATATAGGCGCCCGACAGGCGTGCCACCTCCGCATCCTGGCCGAGCAGCAGCATCAGCGGCTCGGTGAACCACAAAAGCGGCATCACGGCCAGGCAGTAGAGCGCGCCGACCCAGAGCCCCATGCGCGCCGCGCGGCGCACCTGGGCGGTGTCGCCCTGCCCCTGGGCACCCGCCGCCATCGGCACGACCGCATAGGCAAAGCCGGCCCCGAACATCATGATCACGAACAGGAGCTGGGTTGAGATCGAGCCGGCCGCCAGTTCGGTCACGCCGTACCAGCCCAGCATCACCGTGTCGGTGGTGTTCATCGCCATGCCGCCGAGCTGGCTGCCGACCAGCGGCGCGCCGAGCGCCAGCGTCGCCCGCGCATGGGCGGACCAACTCATCGGCGCGGGCGCCGAGCCATGCATGTTAGCCAATGTGCCCATCGCGCCGCTCTACGCGCGCTGGAGCGCGCTGCCAACCCAAATCTTGTGGCGGCAACAAAAGCCGGCAGGAACGGCTAGAGGCCGTCGCCGAATTAGGAGCATGGTACGCGGCAAAACCGCTCCAGGTCTTGGACAGGTGCATTCAAGCCGCGCCGAGGCTGGGCGAACCCAAACGCAAAACCCCGCCATCGAGCGGGGTTTTGTCGGACCGCAGCCCGCCTGCACAGCGCAGACGGGCGCGGAGTTTGTTGAAGGAAGGCCGCTTGGGCCAACCCGGTCGGATGCTTAGTTCTGAAGCTCGGCCGGTGTCTTGTCGACGATGGTTTCCCAGTTCACATCGGCTTTTTCGATGAGGCCGGGAATGTCCTTTTCCCATTCTTGCTGAATTTCCTGCGACACGTTCAGGAACAGTTCGCCATCGACCACCTTCCAGTGCTCGGGATCGCCGTCGAGCTTGAAACCCATCGCCGCGCCAAAGGCGCAGAACCCGCCATATTGCGGCAGGTAGGCGTCGGGATCGGCTTTAAAGGCCGCTTTGTGCTCCTCGCTGGCAAAGCGATAGATCGCATCATTGTGCACCGCGGTGATCTTCCAGTTGCCTTCGGTGGCCTCACCTGCCGTGAAATAGGCCACCGGGTCATAGCCCTGCAAGGCGAGCCCGGTGGTGGACGCATTGATGTCAACGCCTGCGGCAAGCGAGGACGAGGCAAGAACGACAGACAGCGCAACGCCCGACAGGATGGATTTTACAGCTTTCAATTTTGTCTCCCATTTCTGGAGCCGGAACAAAAGCGAGGCCCGGCGTTTGAGGTTTGATGATCGCAAGTTTCTGATTTGCGTCCGCGTCGAACTTGTCATTAGGAACCGTTTGGTACAAATCAACTGGCCGTGATCAGTCAAAGGCGCTATCGTTGCAGCCCGACAATTGCGAAGCGAGCGCCATGGGACGACCACGCCAATTCGACACCGACGCCGCCGTACAGGGCGCGATGGAGATCTTCTGGCGCAAGGGTTATGCGGCCACCAACCTGCCAGACCTGCTTGATGCGATGGGGCTCACGCGCGGCAGTTTTTATAAAGCCTTCGACGACAAGGCATCGGCCTATCTGATCGCGCTGGACCGCTACGATCAGGTGGTTGTGTCCAACTCCGTAAAGGCTCTGGGCAATTGCGATGTGCCCGACGCCAAGACGTGTCTGTCGCTTTTGTTCACGTCTGCCAAGGACCCGCGTCGCGGGTGTTTCATCTGCAACGCCATGGTGGAACTGGCGCCCGACAATCCCGAAGTGGCCGCCAAGGCCAATGATATGGCCGATCGCCTGCGCGCCGCCATCCTGGGCGTGCTCAACCGCTATGGCATCTCGGGCTGCAACCAGGACGCGGCGGCCACGGCCGATCTGATCCTGCATCTTTATTTCGGCCATCAGGCGATGGGCAAAAGCGGCGAATGCGCGCGCGATTGGCAAGCGCATCTGGACGGCTTGCTGGGCTAGAGCGGTTTGTTTTTAGCTGGAATCGTTTGAGCGCCGGGATTTTGTGATCTGGCAAGGCGCGTGGGACGACACGGTGCGAGCACCGTTAGGAGCGCGCAACGCCGTCCAGAACGCAAAAGACCAAGCTCGGACGATTTGCGGGTCTCATTTGATTTCAATACGTTATCGGCCCCCGGCTTGGACGTCTTTTCCGCCGGCAGCATCGTCAAAATCCTCGCACGATATTCATATCGCGCTGCGGTGTTTTCCTCGCTGCGGCGAAAAACTCTGTCCATCAAACCGCTTCCATCTAAAAACGAACCGCTCTAG
>NZ_CFIFWG010000198.1:0-4694 GCF_984466335.1 Roseitalea sp.
CGACGATTACATGGGCCTGATGACGCCGATGCTGAAAGCCTATCTCACCGAGAAGGGCTACGCCCACGCCACCAACGCCCAGCAGGTGCTTGGCGGTCACGGTTATATCCAGGAATGGGGCATGGAGCAGTTCGTGCGCGATGCCCGCATCACCCAGATCTACGAAGGCACCAACGGCATCCAGGCCATGGACCTGGTGGGCCGCAAGCTGCCGCGCGACGGCGGCCGCGCGCCGCTCGTCTGCCTGCCGGGCCTGAGCCGCAACAGCCGCGACTTTCTGGGCCTGGCCGCCCATTTCGCATCCCACCGCAAGGCGCCGCGCCGGGTCTATGCGGTCGATTTGCGGGGGCGCGGCCTGTCCGGCCACGACCGCCACTGGCGCAACTACACAGTGCCCGCAGAGGCCGGCGACGTGCTGTCGGTGCTCGCCGCGCTGAACATCGAGCGCGCGGTCTTCGTCGGCACCTCGCGCGGCGGCCTGGTCACCATGGCGCTGACGGCGATGCGCCCCGGCGCGATCGGCGCTGCGGTCCTCAACGATATCGGCCCGGTCATCGAGGGCGCCGGCCTGATCCAGATCCGCCACTATCTGAAGAAGCTACCGCGGCCGCGCGACTGGGCCGACGCGGTCGAAACGCAAAAGGCGGTCATGGCCAGGGCGTTCACCGATTTCGGCGAGGCCGAATGGGCGTTCGAGGCGCATGGCCGCTTCCGCCGCATCGACGGCACGCTGCGGCCCGATCACGACCCCGCGCTGATCGGGACGCTCACCCGGATCGACCCGGGCGAGCGGCTGCCGACGCTGTGGCCGCACTTCGCCGGCCTGCGCGGCGTGCCGCTTCTGGTGCTGCGCGGGGAGAACTCGACGCTTTTGTCCGAGCGCACGCTCGATGGCATGGCGGCGATGCATCCGGCGCTGACGCGGACGACCGTGCGCGGCCAGGGTCACGCGCCCATGCTGCATACGCCCCAGGCGCTGGCGGCGATCGACGCGTTCGTGGGCGGCCTGCGCTGAGGACGCCGGCGATTCGCCCGTGGCGCGCGAAAGGCGGCCCGGCGGCCCGAAAAGACGTCACGGACATTATCGGCCGTTAACCGGTCGTTAACATGTCTGAACGGTTCCTCACTCAAATCGTGTCATTTGTGCAACATCGGCTTCCTATCGGGCGGACATCGGCCCCGACCGCGCCGATTGCGTGTTGCGCGCCCAAGGGGGTTGGGTCATGAACGGATCAGGGAACGGGCGAGTCTGCCCGTTTCTGCATAGGGGATGGGACAGGCAGTCCTTTGGAGCACCCCCAGACCCGTTTCGAACTTTGACTGGAGGTCAATTATGAAGATCAAGAGCCTTCTTCTCGGCTCGGCGGCGGCAATGGTGGCGGTCTCGGCCGCCAACGCGGCCGACATCGTCATCCCCGAACCCGAAATGGTCGAATATGTCCGCGTGTGCGATGCGGCCGGCGGCGGCTATTTCTACATCCCCGGCAGCGAGACATGCCTGAAGATCTCGGGCTATGTGCAGTTCGAGGCCACGATCGACGACGACAATGACGGTATCGGCACCAACGATACCCTGGAGTCGGAATACGAAGCCCGCGTGCAGCTCGACGCATGGCGCGACACCCAGTACGGCGCGCTCACCACGCGCATCCGTCTGACTGCGGACGCCAGCGCCCGCGCCGACCTTCCCGGCAACGACAGCCTGGAAGTCGACCGTGCCTATTTCGACCTGGCCGGCCTGCGCATCGGTGTCGACGCCTCGGCGTTCGACTACGGCTTCGGCGGCCCGGCCGACGCCTACAATGACGGCGGCGACGCAGGCGCAACCCTCCGCTATGCCGCGACCTTCGGCGTCACCACCATCACCGTGTCGCTCGAAGACGACTCGGTCGCCGACGACTTCGTGCCGTCCATCGTCGCCGTGGGCGCATTCAGCGTCGGCGAAGTGTCGGCAACCGTCGGCTTCGCTTACGAAGAAGACATCCAGGAGTGGAGCGCAAAGGCAACCGCGACCTATGACTTCGGTCAGGGCTCGATCGGTGCCGGCGTGCAGTACACCGACACTCCGGTCGCCGGCAGCAACTACGGCACCAACTATGAGTGGGTGCTGGGCGCCGACGCCTCCTTCGATGCGACCGACGCGTTTGAACTGGGCCTTGGCTTCCAGTACGGCGTGAACGAGCTGGGCGGTACCGACGATGACTGGACGATCGGCGCGCTCGCCTCGTACGACATCACCGAGACGCTCAACACGAACCTGCGCGTTCGCTACAATGATGACGATGTGTGGTCGGCGCGCCTGCGCTTCCGCTCTTCGTTCTAAGCGAACCCGGCACGCACATCGTGCAGGAACCCGGCGGGCAACCGCCGGGTTTTTCGTTGTGATTCGACCGGACCTCGGCTTTCATGCCCGGATGGCCCGGCGCATTGATCGCATCGACGGCATGGAAGGCCCGCTCGACGCAGGCAGTCCCGGCCGCAGCGCCGGGCGAAAACGCCATCAGGCGACCGGGGCCGCCAGGGGCCGACCGCACCGCGCGCCCGGTCAAGCACCGGAACGGCGCGCCGCGCATGCACGGTCTCGACCGCCCAGGATCTTTGCAGGGCATCGCCATGCAGCCGGCAGGGGCGCGGCCGGCCTATCCTGCCCTCCCCTCGCCGGCCCCCATCCAACCGGAAACCGGTTGCGCCCATGAGCGAAACCATTGCCATCGCGCCCCTGACGGCCGCCGCGTTCGCGCCCTTCGGCGATCTGCTCGAAGCGTCCGGCGCCCCGGACAGGCTGATCAATCAGGGCCTGTGCGGGCGGTTCGACGACCGGGCGCGGCTCGATTTCGCCGACGGACGGGCCGGGCTGAGCCTGTTCGTGGCCGAGCCGCGCACGCTTCCGTTCCAGCTCGACATGGTCGAACGGCATCCGCTGGGCAGCCAGGCCTTCGTGCCGATGACGCACGCGCCCTTCCTCGTCATCGTCGCGCCGGACCGGGGCGGCAGGCCGGGCATGCCCCGCGCCTTTCGCACCCGACCGGGCCAGGCGGTCAACTATCATCGCGGCACATGGCACGGCGTGCTGACGCCGCTGTCGGAACCGGGCCTTTTTGCGGTCGTCGACCGGATCGGTGAGGGCACGAACCTTCAGGAGCACCGGTTCCCAAACCCCTACACGGTCTCGGCGTAGCCGTGCCCTGTCGGGCGCAAGACGCCCCACCGGCCGCCTCGGCCTGCCGTCAGGACTTCTTTGCGGTTTGTTGCAAATAGTTCTCATCTGCATTGATTTTGCAAATCGGATGCACTAACACGTACGCGGAGAATGAGCCGACCCCCCAAGTCATGACAGGAGATCGAAGTCAGATGCTGACCAAACGTGCCCTTATGGGTTTTGTCGCCGCCATTGCGGTGAGCGCGCAGGCGACCCTTGCCTTTGCCGCGGAAAAAATCGATGTCGTCACCACCACCGGCATGATCGCCGATGCCGCGCGCGAGGTCGGCGGCGATATGATCGAGGTCCGTGAGCTGATGGGCCCCGGCGTCGACCCGCATGCCTACCGCCAGACTCGCACCGACATCGTGGCCATGGCCAATGCCGATCTGGTGCTTTGGAACGGGCTCTATCTCGAAGCGCAGATGGAGGAGTTCCTGCTCGAACTGGGAGAAGGCCAGGCCGTCGTGGCCGTGGCGGAGGCGGTGCCGGAGAATCTGCTGATCGGCCATGAGGACTATGAAGGCCGGTTCGACCCGCATCTGTGGATGAACCCCAACCTGTGGTCGCGCGTGGTGATCAACATCCGCGACGCGCTGATCGAGGCGCACCCGGAGGGAGAAGAGACGTTCATTGCCAATGCCGACGCCCACCTCGCCGAATTGGGCGATCTGGCTCGCTACACGACCGAGGTTCTGTCCTCCGTGCCCGTTCAAAGCCGCGTTTTGTTGTCCGCGCATGACGCCTTCAACTATTTCGGCAATGCCTATGGTTTCGAGGTCATGGGCATCCAGGGTATCTCGACCGAATCCGAGGCCGGTCTTCAGCGCATCGCCGAACTGGTCGACATGCTGGTCGAGCGCGACATCCGCGCCGTGTTCGTCGAGACCACCGTGTCCGACCGCAATGTCCGCGCGCTGATCGAAGGCGCTGCCGCCAGAGATCATGAGGTCGTGATCGGCGGCGAGCTGTTCTCCGACGCAATGGGCGAGCCCGGCACCTATCAGGGCACCTATGTCGGCATGATCGACCACAACGCCACGACCATCGCCCGCGCGCTCGGGGGCCAAGCGCCGGAAAACGGCATGCAGAACCTGCTCAACTAGGAAAGATAGCGTGACAAAAGCTGCAATCGCTCTTGCGGCCGAGGAAGGCCGGGCTCACAGCCCGGCCACCGCGCTCGATGAGAGCCCCCTCGCCGTTCGCGGGCTGACCGTCTCCTACGGGGAGAGGCCGGCTGTCTTTTCCGTCGATGCGACGCTCGCCACCGCATCCATGACCGCGATCATCGGCCCGAACGGCGCCGGCAAGTCGACGCTCGTGAAAGCCGCACTCGGTGTCATCCCCCGCCTGTCGGGGGATGTCACCGTGTTCGGCCGCCCCATGGACGAGGCGCGCGACCGCATCGCCTATGTGCCGCAGCGCGCCAGCGTCGACTGGGATTTCCCGACCGCCGTCATCGATGTCGTGCTGATGGGTCTCTACCGCAAGGTTG
>NZ_CFIFWG010000199.1:0-4678 GCF_984466335.1 Roseitalea sp.
AGCACCTCAAGGGCGGAATCGTTGAGGGGCACGATCTTGGCGCCGTGCTTGTCGCGCACCAGCGCGTGCACATAGACCGTCCTGAAGGGCTCGATGCCCCTGCCCTCGCCGTCCTTCATGACATGCAGGCCCATCATCATCATCCGGGCGACCCAGAAGAAGATGATATCGAAGCCGGTGACGAGAGCCGAGGTCGGATAGAAGGTGGCAAGCTCCTGCGTCCCGTCGGGCCAGCCGAGCGTCGAGAACGGCCACAGCGCCGACGAGAACCAGGTGTCGAGCACGTCGGGGTCGCGCTCCAGCGTCACGTCCCGGCCGAAACGGGCGCGCGCCGCGGCCAGCGCCTCGTCCTCGCTGCGCGCAACGAACACGGTATCGTCCGGCCCGTACCAGGCCGGAATCCGGTGGCCCCACCACAATTGGCGCGATACGCACCAGGGCTGGATGTTCTCCATCCAGTCGAAATAGGTCTTCTCCCAGTTCTGCGGGACGAACTGCGTGCGCCCCTCGCGCACCGAAGCGATGGCGGGCTCGGCAAGGACATCGGCGCGTACGAACCACTGGTCGGTCAGCATCGGCTCGATGACCACATGGGAGCGGTCGCCGAAGGGCTGCATCACCTTTTTTTGCTCGACGAAGGGAACGGCGTTGCCGTCCGCGTCGGCTGCCGTGACCGCAAGGCCCTCGGCGCCGATCTGCGCAACGAGGCGCTCGCGCGCCTCGAACCGGTCGAGCCCGCGCAGATCGTCGGGCACAAGGTTGAGCGCGTCGGCCTCGGCCTCGCCGAGCGCGCGCTCGCCGCGCGCCACGGCGCCGGCGATCGCGGCCGCTTCCTCATAGGGCGCGCCGTCGGCGCGCATGGCGCCGCGCGTGTCCATCAGCCGGTACATCGGAATGCCGCCGCGCCTTGCGACCTCGTAGTCGTTGAAATCGTGCGCGCCGGTGATCTTCACCGCGCCGGAGCCGAAGTCGGGGTCCGGATATGCGTCGGTGATGATGGGGATCAGGCGGCGATGCGCCTTCGGGCCGACCGGAATCTCGCACAGCTTGCCGACGATCGGCGCATAGCGTTCGTCGGAGGGGTGGACGGCGACGGCGCCGTCGCCGAGCATGGTCTCGGGCCGCGTCGTGGCGATGGAAATGTAGTCGCGCGTCTCGCGCAGCGTGACGGCCCCGTCCGCGTCCTTTTCGACATAGTCATAGGTCTCGCCGCCGGCCAGCGGGTATTTGAAGTGCCACATATGGCCGTCGACCTCGATGTTCTCGACTTCGAGGTCGGAGATGGCCGTCTCGAACTTCGGGTCCCAGTTCACCAGCCGCTTGCCGCGATAGATCAGCCCTTCCTCATAGAGGCGGACAAAGACTTCGAGCACGGCCTCGGAAAGGCCCTCATCCATGGTGAAGCGCTCGCGCGACCAGTCGCACGAGGCGCCAAGGCGCTTGAGCTGGTTGAATATCCGGCCGCCCGATTCCCCCTTCCACCGCCAGACCCGCTCGATGAACGTGTCGCGGCCCATCTCGCGGCGAGTCACATTGTCGCCGCTTTCGGCCATTTGCCGCTCGACGACCATCTGCGTGGCGATGCCGGCATGGTCCATGCCCGGCTGCCAGAGGACGTTGTTGCCGAGCATGCGCCGGTGGCGGACCAGAATGTCCTGAAGCGTGTTGTTGAGCGCATGGCCCATATGCAGCGAGCCGGTGACGTTGGGCGGCGGGATGACGATGCAGTAGGGCTCGGCGCCTTCGCGCGCACCGGCACCGGCGGCGAAAGCGTTGGCCTGGTCCCATTTGTCGGCAATGCGCGGCTCCACGCGGGCCGCGTCAAAAGTCTTGTCAAGCATCAGAAAATCCGATCGGCGCCGGTCAAAGTCCGAAGCGCTGTAAACCGGATGGCATGGGCGCTGTCAACAAACCGGTGACCAGCGGGCGGCCTTCAGCCCTGATGGGGCTCGCCGCGCGCGATCCGTTCAATCTCGGCGCGCACCAGCCTTTCGACGATCGAGGGCAGGTTGTTGTCGAGCCAGTCGGCCAGCATGGGGCGCATCATCTCCTCGGCGATCTCTTGCAGATCGCGGCCGGCCTGGGCGCGCAGCATATCGGACAAGATGTCGAACGACATGCCCACGGCGCGGCTGACGTCCTGGGAGATCAGCGGTTCGAGCGGTGCCGCCGATTGCCGCACGGGCGCATCGGCATCGGCATGCAGCACGGGCGCGGCCACGACAGCGGACCCCACGCGCAACTCTCCGGCGGTCGCCGACAGGACGTTCGCAACCTCGGCGAAGGCGCGGCTGTCATCGGCGGTGAAGCGCGCCTCATATTTGCCGCCGGGCGCATCGTCCTTGCCGCCGGGCGCATCGTCGGCCGGCGGCTGAGGGTCGGCGAGGACGCCGGTGGCGTCGAAGACGGTCTCGTTGTACGCCGATACGCGCGCATCGAGCGCCTCGGCGAAACTGTCCAGTTCGGTATCGCTCATCGGCGCGCGGGCGGAGCCCGCAGAGCCGTTGAAAGGCGCGGCGACCGCATCGTCGTCCTGCTCGGACCCGTCTTGTCCGGTCTCGTCCGCCCGGACGGGACCGGCCGGAGGGGTTTGGGCGGAACCGGACTCGCCGCGCTCGATGATGCGGCGGATCGAGGACAGGATCTCGTCCATCGACGGCTGATCTTGCGAAGGCTTGGGCTGCCCCATTGTCCCCATGTGTCCCGTGCGTTTTCGAATCGATATGGTGAGCCTATCCAAGCGCGCGGCAAATGAGAATCCCGTTCGGGCGGTTTCACCGCCGCTTCACAGGATTGACCGGGTTTCAGCGCCCGTCCGGCGTGCGCAGGCCGTACCACAGGTCCTTGACCGCCTCGTAATGCTCTTCGGGATCGTAGCGCTGCACCTTCAGGCCCAGCCGCGCCGCGCTCAGCCGGCCGACCGCCGAGCCCAGCGCATAGGACGACACGACCAGGTTGCGCTGCGACTCAACCAGCGCGATCTGAGCATCGAGCACGGTGGCCTGGGCATTGAGCACATCGAGCGTCGTGCGCTGGCCGACATTACGCTCCTCGACGACGCCGTCGAGCGCAAGGCGCGAGGCGCGCACCGATTCCTCGTTCGCCCGCAACGCGGCGCGGGACGCTTCGAGCTGGGTCCAGGCCGAGGCGACCGCGGCGCGCACCTGGTCGCGCGCCACATCGGTTTCGATCCGGGCCTGCCCCAGTTCCTGCTTGCGCTGGCGAACGGTGGCGCTTGACTGTCCGCCCCGGTAGATCGGCACGGTCACCTGGGCGCCGATCGAGGCGGAGACGCCGGAGGTGTCGCCGGCGCTCGAATAGGTCGAGGCCTGCGATACAGACGCGCTGAGACCGATTTGCGGCAGAAAGGCGCCCTCGGCCGCCTTGACGCCGAACCGGCTGGAATCGACCAGCGCATCGCTGAGCAGGATCGCCGGATGCTCGGCGAAGGCGATCGCATAGGCCGCATCGATCGAGCGCGGCAAAAGCGCATCGAGCGGCCGCGCCGGCCGCAGCGATCCTGGGCTTTTGCCGGTCAACTGGCGATAGACCGCCTCGGCCGAGGCGACCGCGGCGCGGGCCGCGGTGAGCTGGGCGCGGGCGCCAGCAAGGCTCGCCTCGGCCTGGGTGACGTCGGTGCGGGTGCCCTCGCCCACCTCGAACCGGGCCTGCGCGGCGCGCAACTGCTCGCGCAAAAACTCCAGATTGCGCGCGCGCAGCGATGCGGCCTGCCGGTTCTGGAACACGTCCATATAGGTCTGGGCGGTGTCGAACAGCACGTTCTGCTCGGTGTTGCGCAGGTTCTGCCGCTCGGCGCGCACGCCCGCCTCGGCGGCCTGGACATTGTTGCGGGTCTGGAAACCGTCGAAGACGGACTGGTTGATCTCGATGCCGAAGCTGGCAGTGGTGCGGCCGAGCCCCCCGCCCAGCCCGCCGGTCGCATTGGACGCGTTGACGATGCCCGCCGTGCCCGTGACGCGCGGGCGCATGCCCGACCTGGCAAGGGGCACCCGCTCGTCGGCGACCCGCAGACCGGCGCGGGCGGAATTGAGCCGGGCGTTGTGCGCGTAGGCGCTGGCGAGCGCGCCCTGGATCGTTTCGGCCGGCACGGGCGTAACGTTGAGGGTCGCCGCCAGAAGGGTCCAGAAACCGAACGTGAAAACGCGATTCATCACAACCCCCTGGCCGTTTCCAGCTTCACGCGCCGGGCCGCCGCCTCGCCCGGCTGCCGCGCAATAAAGGGCACACGGCCTTGCACCGCAAGGCCGGTGCCTTTTTCATCGGGGCTTTTGGCGGCCTTGTTGCCAAAGCGCAACGCGGCCTCGCATGCCGATGGCCAGAAGACTTTAAAGCAAGAGACCCTAGAATACGAACTCGGCCTCCTTGGCAAAGCCGGGCAGCGGCTTGGCCGAAAGGTTGAAGGCGCGGCGCTTGGACAGGACGCCTTCGTCGTCGCGCATGTGAAGCGTGGCGAACCCGGTCAGGTCGTGCCCCTCGACGACGACCAGCCGTCCCGACGGCCTGAGCTGATCGAGCAGCGCGGCGGGCACCTCGTCGACGGCTCCGCCGATGAAGATCACATCATAGGGACCTTCGCCCGCCAGTCCCCGTTCGAGCGGACCGCCGACCACGGCGACGCTGTCGAACCCTTCCCGCGCAAGTATGTCGCCGGCACGCG
>NZ_CFIFWG010000200.1:0-4672 GCF_984466335.1 Roseitalea sp.
ATTGCAATCGGAGATCGAACATGCTTCTGCGATCCGCCCTGGGCCTTGGCGACGCCGGCGAAAGCGATCAGGGTGCGTGCATTCAATGGATTCGCGCGGCGGGCGATGCAAGGCGGTGCAACCATTTGTGTGCCTTGCGAGGCGATCCTTGCTATTGAGCGGGCGGCGATGTCGCCGATGGGCATGGTTGGGCTGGCGCAAATATGCACCATACATCATGATTTGCACTATAGTGCTATAAGCGGTCCCTCCACCGCCGAGTGTCCGAAAGGGAGATACCACATGACAACTCGCAGAACCCTGTTCGGCCTTGCGGCCGGGGCCCTGGCGGCCGCGGTGCTGGTCGTTTCCGGGCCCGCGGCGACGGCGCAGGAGGTCACGCTCAGGCTGCACCAGTTCCTGCCGGCGCAGGCCAACGTGCCCCGGCTGATCCTCGATGTTTGGGCCGACAATGTCGAGGCGGACTCGCAGGGACGCATCAGGGTCGATCGTTTCGCGTCCATGCAGCTTGGCGGCACGCCGCCGGACCTGATCGATCAGGCCATCGACGGCATCGCCGATGTCGTCTGGACGGTGGTCGGCTATACGCCGGGCCGTTTCCCCTCGACCGAGGTGTTCGAACTGCCCTTCATGGTGTCCGACGCGCGCGCCGCATCCAGTGCTTACTGGCGGCTGTTCGAGGAACACATGAAGGACGGCGAGTTCGCCGACGCCCATGTTCTGGGAACCTGGGTGCACGGGCCGGGCATGTTCCACGCCAGCAGGCAGGTTCGCACGCCCGACGATCTGCGGGGCATGCGGATTCGCGGCGCGACGCGCCAGGTCAACGCGCTGCTCGAACAGCTTGGCGCGACGCCCGTCGGCATGCCGGTTCCGGCCGTCTCCGAAGCGTTGTCCAAGGGCGTGATCGACGGCACGACGATCCCGTGGGAGGTCACAACGGCGCTGAAGGTGCCCGAGCTTGTCGCCCATCACACCGAATTCGAAGGCGCGCACCTTTACAACGTCACCTTCGTGCTGGCCATGAACAAGGCCCGCTACGACGGCCTGCCCGACGATCTGAAGGCGGTGATCGACGCCAATTCCGGCCATGATTTTTCGGTCTTTGCCGGCGGCGCCCAGTCCGATGCCGACGGTCCGGCGCGCCAGCTCGCCCTCGACCGGGGCAACACCGTCGTCACCGTCTCGCAGGACGATGTCGCCGTCTGGCGGGAGCGCTCGCAGCCGATCTACGATGCCTGGATCGCCGAGATGAATGAAAGGGGCATTGACGGCCGGGCCCTGATCGACCAGGCCCGCGCGCTGATGGACGCCTATGACGGCGGCAACTGACGCGCTTGAGCCGAGCGCTGCGGTGAGGCTAGGTTCCGCCGCGGCGCGCCGCTGACCGCCACAGAGGCCAGTTCATGTATCGCTTCTTCTTCGGCCTTTCCCGCCTGATGGCCGTGGCGGGGGGCATCGTGCTGTCCGCGCTGATCGTCCTGGTCTGCGTGTCGGTCGCCGGGCGCGCGCTGAACGGCCTGTTGCATGCCGACATGGTCGAGGCGGTCATGCCCGGCCTTGCGGCCTGGCTGATCGACCTGGGCATCGGCCCGGTCAGTGGCGACTTCGAGCTGGTCGAGGCGGGCATCGCCTTTGCGATCTTCTGTTTCCTGCCCTATTGCCAGATCACCTCCGGCCATGCCGTCGTATCGGTCTTCACCGACTGGATGCCGCCGCGCGCGCAGCAGGTGCTGCGCATGGCGATCGAGATCCTGTTCGCCGTCGTTCTCGTCGTCATCGCCGTCCAGCTCAAGCAGGGCATGGACGGCCGCATCCGTTCCGGCCAGACGACGTTCCTGCTCCAGTTCCCGATCTGGTGGGCCTACGCGCTCAGCCTTGCGGGCGCGGCCCTCGCCGCCGCCGCCGCGGTCTACATGGCGGCGATCCGCACCGCCGAGGCCCTGACCGGGCGCGTGCTGATCGCCGACGATATGGGGGCGGAGCATTGAGCGATTTCGAGATCGGACTTTTGTCCTTTCCCGCGCTGCTCGCGCTGATCTTCCTGCGCGTGCCGATCGGCCTTGCCATGTTCACGACGGGTTTTGCGGGGCTGTGGCTGATCACCGGCAGTTCCTTCATGGCGATGGCGCGCCTGAAGACCGAGACGTTCACGACATTTTCCAGCCACTCGCTTTCGATCGTGCCCATGTTCCTGCTGATGGGGTATTTCGCCACGCTGGGCGGCATGTCGCAGGCGCTGTTCAGGGCCGCCGAGGCCTGGATCGGGCATCGCAAGGGCGGCATCGCGATGGCCGCGGTCGGCGCCTGCGCGGGCTTCGGCGCCATCTGCGGCTCCTCGCTGGCCACGGCCGCCACGATGGGGCGGGTCGCGCTGCCCGAACTGCGCAAATACGGCTATGCGGGCGGGTTCTCGACGGCGACGCTCGCCGCCGGCGGCACGCTCGGCATCCTCATTCCGCCCTCGATCGTACTGGTCATCTACGCGATCCTGACCGAGCAGAACATCGCCAAGCTGTTTCTGGCGGCCGTCGTTCCCGGCCTTCTCGCCGCGGCCGGCTATGTCGCGGTGATCTCGGTCTATGTGCGCCTCAATCCCGAGGCGGCCGGCGTGCGCGCCCGCGTGCCCTATGGCGAGCGCCTTGGCGCCCTGTTTCGTGTCTGGCCGGTCCTTCTGGTGTTCGTGGCGGTGGTCGGGGGCATTTATGCGGGCTTCTTCACGCCCACCGAGGGGGCGGCCGTGGGCGCGCTCGGCACCGGCCTCATCGCCTGGTGGAACGGCGGGCTGACGCGCGGCACGCTTGCCGCCGGCTTCCTGTCGACGGGGCGCGCGACGGCGATGATCTTCTTCATCGTTCTGGGCGCGGGGTTCTACAACGGCTTTCTCGCGCTCACCCAGGTGCCGCAGGAGCTGTCGTCCTTCGTCGTCGAGCAGGGTCTGTCGCCGTGGCTGGTGCTGGCCGTCATACTGGCGCTCTATCTCGTGTTCGGCTGCGTCATGGACAGCCTGTCGATGATCCTGCTGACCATTCCCATCTTCTTTCCGGTCGTCTCCGGCCTGGATTTCGGCATGACGCCCGAGCAGGTGGCGATCTGGTTCGGCATCCTGGTGCTGATCGTCGTCGAGGTCGGACTGATCACGCCGCCGGTCGGCATGAACCTGTTCATCATCAACGCGATGGACCGGGGCACGCCGATCACGGCCACCTATCGGGCGGTGATGTGGTTCGTCGCCTCCGACATCGTCCGCGTGGTCGTGCTGGCCGCGTTCCCGGCGATCACCCTTTTCCTGATCGCCTGAGCCCGGCCGCTGCGCAATGGCCCGGCTCGGCTACGTTGTGCACTATTTCACGCAAGCCGACCGGGTTGGGCCCGCCATGAGCGAGATAAAGGACTTCAAGGTCGGGGCGCGAAAGGCGGACGCCGAGCGTCAGGCCGCCCCGATGGTCGGCGCGCTGATGAAGCGGCTCGTCGCCGCCGCGATGGCGGCGATCTGCCCCTTCGCCTGACCGACGCTGCGTCCCGCACCATGCATCTGTCCTTCCAATCGGCCCTTCAGGGAGCCATGATGGCCGGCGACACAACCCATAAACCGACCGGTCAGTCAGCGAGCTCGATCCGTGAATTGCGGCCTTGACCTTCCTGCAACTGGAAGGCCCATCTTCGGCGCGTCACCATCAAGAGCATGCCCGTGAACGCGCCGCGCACCCCCGATCCGACCCGAGCCATCCTGCTGCCCATCGAGGGCATGCATTGTGCGTCTTGCGTCGGCCGTATCGAGACGGTGCTGAGGAACGTGCCCGGCGTTTCCGGCGCGAGCGTCAATCTGGCCACCGGGCGGGCGCGCATCGAGGGCGCGGCCGATGTCGCCGCGCTTGTCTCCGCCATCGCCGCCGCCGGCTATCGTGCCCGGCCGCCGGAGCCGGTGATCGCCGCCGCCGCCCGCAAGGGGGCGGGGGAGGCGGCTCTCGGGCGCGACGTGACCCTGGCCGCGCTGGCGACGCTGCCCGTCTTCGTGCTGGAGATGGGCGCTCACCTCGTCCCCGGCATGCACGGCCTGGTCATGGCGACGATCGGCATGCAGGCGAGCTGGCTGATCCAGTTCGTCCTGACCGCCTTTGTCCTGGCGGTTCCCGGCCGGCGCTTCCATGTGCACGGCTTTCGGGCGCTCGTGCGCGGCGCGCCCGACATGAATTCGCTGGTCGCCATGGGCACGGCGGCCGCCTTCCTCTTCTCGGCCGTCGCCGTTTTCGTGCCTGGCCTTCTGCCCGCCGGCACGGTCAACGTCTATTTCGAGGCCGCCGCCGTCATCGTGACGCTGATCCTCGTCGGCCGCTGGCTCGAAACGGGCGCCAGGGGCCGCGCCTCCGAGGCGATCGGACGCCTTGTCGGCCTTCAGGCCGGGAGCGCGCGCGTGCGGCGTGACGGCAAGACCATCGAGACCGCCGTCTCCGACGTACGGCCGGGCGATGTGGTCGAGGTGAGGCCCGGCGAGCGCGTGCCCGTCGACGGCGCGGTGATCGAGGGCGAGAGCTATGTCGACGAATCCATGATCACCGGGGAGCCGATCCCCGCCGCCAAGACGGCCGGTGCCGCGGTCGTCGGCGGCACGGTCAACCAGACCGGGGCGTTCGCCTTCCGCGCGACGGCGGTCGGGGCCGGCACGATGCGG
>NZ_CFIFWG010000201.1:0-4663 GCF_984466335.1 Roseitalea sp.
GACCAAGCGCGGGCGATGTGCGGCCATCATCTGATGTCAATGTGTTGCCGGCCTCCGGCTTGGACGTCTTTTCCGCCGGCGGCGTCGTCAAAAGCCTCGCGCGATCGTCGGATCGCGCCGCGGTGTTTTCCTCGCCGCGGCGAAAAATCCTGTCCATCAATCCGCTCCCATCCAAAGACAAACCGCTCTAATAGGGCAGTCCGATATAGTTTTCGGCGAGCGAGGTCTGGGCGACCTTGGAGCGTTCCAGATAATCGAGTTCGGTCTCGCGCATCCGGCGCGCGAAATCGTCCTCATCGTCGAAGCTGTGCAGCATGGTGGTCATCCACCATGAAAAGCGCGAGCATTTCCACACGCGGGCCAGCGCCTTGGCCGAATAGGCTTCGATGCCGGCATCGTCCTTTGCCTCGTAGCGGGCGATCAGCGCCTGCGACAGATAATGAACGTCCGAGGCGGCCAGATTGAGGCCCTTGGCACCGGTCGGCGGCACGATATGGGCGGCATCGCCGACCAGGAAGAGCCGGCCCCACCGCATCGGTTCGCAGATGAAGTTGCGCAGCGGCGCGATCGATTTCTCGATCGAGGCACCGGTCACCAGCTTGTCGGCGGCGGCATCCGGGATGCGCCGCTTCAACTCGTCCCAGAAGCGCGCATCGTCCCAGGCATCGAGCGGCTCGTCGACGGGCACCTGCACGTAGTAACGGCTCAGATTCTCGTTGCGCATCGAACAAAGGGCGAAGCCGCGCTCGTGCTGGGCGTAGATCAGTTCCTCGTCGACGGGCGGCGTCTCCGACAGGATGCCGAGCCAGCCGAACGGGTAGACCCGCTCGAACTCGCGGCGCACGCGAGCGGGAATCGTCCTGCGGCTGACGCCGTGATAGCCGTCGCATCCGGCCACATAGTCGCAGTCGATGCGACGCTCGCCGCCGTCATGCCGGTAGGTGACGAACGGGCGGTCCGTCTCCGCGTCATGGATGGCGATGTCCTCGGCTTCGTGGATGATGGAGGTTCCGGCGACGTCGTGCGCATCGTAGAGGTCGTGGGTGACCTCGGTTTGCCCATAGACCGTCACCGTGCTTGCGGTCAGTGCCTTGAAATCGATGCGGAAGGCGCGGCCATTGCTGGCGATCGCCGTCCCGTCGTGCACGAACCCCTGGCGGTCGAGCCTTTCGCCGACACCGGCCTTGCGCAGCAGGTCGCAGGTGTTGTTTTCGAGCACGCCGGCCCGGATCCGCGCCAGCACATAGGCGCGCGTGCGGCGCTCCAGGATCGTCACGTCGATGCCGGCGCGGTTGAGCAGCAGCCCCAGAAGCAACCCCGACGGGCCGCCCCCTATGATACACACCTGAACACGCATATTGTTCTGTCCCTTCGTTTGTTTCCTGTGCCGTTGGTCGATCAGTCCGGCCGCACGGCGACATCGACCAGAACCTGACGACGCTCCTTGCGGATCAGCGCCGCGGCTTGGCCGAACGTCTTTGCGAGGTGCTCGGCCTGGGCGACCCTGAACGTCGCGGCGCGGCTGGCGCGGGCGATCATGGCGTAATCCGGGCCTTTCGGGATCGCGACCATCGGCATCCGGTTCGCCCTGGCCGCCTCGCCCTCGGGAAAGACGGCCAATGTCGATGTCCGCACCGCATCCCAGGCATCGTTGTTGACGATCACCGTCATGATGGGCAGCTCGTTTGCCTCGGCGATCTGGTGGCAGGCCACGGGATTTGCGAACATGTAGGCGCCGTCGCCGACCACGCAGGCGACCAGCCGCGCGCGGTCGGCCAGTTGCGCGCCCAGCGCGGCCGGCATGGCCCAGCCCAGGCCGCCGGCCTGCGTGTTGCCGAAGAAACGGTTGCCCGCCGCAAGATCGAAATAGGGCGCCGGCGCGCCGCGTTCGCTGACGACGATGCCGTTGGCGCCCAGCACGTCCGACAGGCACTTTGCGACATAGGCCTTGGTGGGCGTTCCGGCGCTTCCCTCGGCCCAGGCGTTTTCGATCCCCCGGCGGAACGCGCGATGAAGCGCTGCGGTGCGATCGCCGAGCGGGCGTGGCGCGATGCGCGCGGCGATCGCCTCAAGCGCGCTCGCCGTGTCGCCGGCGATGGCGATGTCGGTCTTGTAGGACCGCACGGGCAGCCGCCGGAAAAGCGGATCGGCGCCGATATGGATGACGGTCGATTGCGGGCCGGGCCGCACCTTGCTTTCGATCCAGGCGACGGGCGTGTCGACGACGAGCACCACATCGGCGTCCGGCAGCGCTTTTGCCAGGGCCGGCCCGATCATCGCGGGGTGGCGCGACGGCATGACGTTGCGCGTGACGAACATCTCGGCGACCGGCGCGCCGTAGCGGCCGGCAAGCGTGGCCATTGCGTCGGCGACCCGGCCCTGCGGGTCGCCGCGCGAACAGATGATCAGGGGGGTTTGGGCTCCATCGAGCAGCGCGGCGACGCGGTCGATCTGCGCGGGGTCCGCCACCGCGGCGCGGGCCGGCGTCTGGATCGGCGCGCGCGGGACCGGCGCCGGTTCACACAGCGGCTCGCGCGGCAGCGACAGATAGATCGCGCCCTTGGGATCGGACATGGCAACCGAGTAGGCGCGGCTGACCAGATCGGCCGCCTGGTCGCCATATCGCAGTTCGTATTGCCATTTGACCACGTCGCGCACCATGCCGGCCTGATCGAACTGTTCCTGGCCGTACTGGATCGGCGAGACCCGCGCACCGGGCCGGTCATGCTCGGTCAGCGGCGTGCGGCCCGACAGCATCATCACCGGCACATCGTCCGAATGCGCGTTGATCAGCCCCATCACCGCATTGGCCAGGCCGACATTGACGTGCACCATGGCCGCCTGGGCGCGACCGGTCGCCAGAAAATAGCCGTGCGCCATGGCCACGGCGGCGTTTTCGTGGGCGACGGTGATGGTGTCCGGGATTGCCGTTGCGTCGCGTACGGCGGCCATGGCTTCGATGACGGGCGCGAAATCGCTCCCCGCATTGGCGAACAGATAGTCGACGCCGTTTGTCCGCAGGCTGCGCAGAAGTGCTTCGGCGCCCAGCATGGCAGCCTCGCCGGCGTTCGATCTCATGTCGGGATCGGCGTTCATGGGTTCACCGAACCGCCTTCGACGATCCGCGTCCGGCCGGTGACGACACGCATATCCTCCTCCAGGCGGTCCATCGTCAGCCCGTCGGCAGCCGACCGAACTCGGCATAGATGTGTTTGGTCTCCATGAAATCGGCGAGGCCTGCAAGGCCGTGCAGCCGCCCCATTCCGCTTTCGCGATAGCCGCCGGTTTCGGCCTCGGCGCACAGCCGGTTGTGGCAGTTGATCCACACCGTCCCCGATTTCAGCGCGCGCGCCATCCGCCGTGCCCGCGCGTGCCCGGCGGTGTGAACGCTGGCCGCCAGCCCATAGCGCGTGGCATTGGCCGAGACGACCGCCTCCTCCTCGCAGCTAAAGCGCTCGACGATGCCGATTGGCGCAAAGAGCTCGTCCCGCACCAGCCGGTGCGCGCGATCCTCGATGTGATAGAGCCCGGCCGAAACGACATTGCCCATCGGATGGCCGGGCTGAACGGCGCCGTCGAGCAGCGTGTCGCCCGCCTGTCGCGCCGCGGCCGCGTTCAGTTCGTAGCGTTCGACCGAGGGCGCATCGAACAGCGGCCCCATCTGCATGCCCCCATCCATCGGGTCGCCCGCCGTCACCGCGCGCGCGGCCTCGACCAGCTTGGGCACGAAGCGGTCCCAGGCAGCCTCCTCGACCAGGATGCGCGCGACGGCGGTGCACATCTGGCCCGAATGGGCGATCAGCCCGCCGGTGATCTCGCGGGCGGCGGTGTCCATATCGGCATCGGCAAAGACCAGCGCCGGCGCCTTGCCGCCCAGTTCGAGACCGAGCCTTTTGAGGGTCGGGGCGGCGCCGGCCATGATCGCCTTGCCGGTGCCGCTGGAGCCGGTGAAGGAGACGACATCGACGTCCGCGTGCGTGCAGAGCGCCTGGCTGACGGCGAGGTCGCCATGCACCATGTTGACGACGCCGGCGGGCAGGGAAGGGCAGGCGGCAAGACATTCCGCATAGATGCGGTTGACCGTGCTCGTCTGGTGCGCGCCCTTGAGGACAATCGTGCAGCCGGCGGCGAGTGCCGGTCCCAGCGCGCGCAGCAGCAATGTCGAGGGCGCGTTCCACGGCACGATGATGGCGGCGACGCCGATCGCTTCCCGGGCAAGGATCGATTGCCTGCCCTCGTCGATTTCGGTGACGCGACCGAAAATGGCGCGGGCGAGACCGGCATAATAGCGCGCTTCGCTGGCGGCGGCCTCGGTCTCGTGCAGGCAATGGGCCAGCACTTTGCCGTTTTCGGCCGCGATATGACGGGCGATCTCATCGCGCCGCGTTTCGATCCGGTCCGCCAGTTCAAGGAGCGCCTGGGCGCGCTGGCGCGGCCGGTGCGCCCAGGGCGACCGTTCAAAGGCACGGCGCGCGACCGCGATCGCCGTTTCGGCGGTCGCGGCCGCGCCCAGATGGAACCGGCCGTGCACGGCGCCGGTATAGACGGCGCGCGTCGCCTCGACGGGACCGTCGTCGGCCCATGCGCCGTCGATCAGATGCCGTGCGGCCGCGCTCATTGGCGCGTGTCCCCATAAAAACCCCAATAGACAGGTTGGAATGGA
>NZ_CFIFWG010000202.1:0-4611 GCF_984466335.1 Roseitalea sp.
AGCGCGCGCACGATGCCCAGGAAAAGCACGTTGGCCGCATGCGTTTCCGCTTCGGTCGCCATTGCCGCGCAGCAATCGTGCAGGGCCGACAATCTGTCCTTGAGCGTTTCGACCCTGGCGATGGTCGCCCTCAGCGGCAGGTGGGCGCCGGCCACCTCATCATATTCCCTCAGGGCGTCGAGATAGTCCTGCGCGATCAGGCGCAAATTGAAGGGCAGCACCCCGGGGTTGGAAAGCCCCAGCAAGATCGACGCGTAGAGCTTTGTGTCCTGAACGAGAATATCGGCATCGAACTTGTCGACCGTCTCGTGCTCGGAATGCCACCACCACGCGCCGCCCGAGCCGCCGACATTGGGATCCCGGTTCTCATCGTCGGGGGTCAGCATGCCGTAGACGGACATCGAACTCAATCCGACGCCCCAGAACGACTGGTCGGCGGCACGGGCCGGGCGCGTCGGGCTGACATATTTGTCGACGCGCTTGCCCAGCGCCAGTTGCGCATTGGAACTGGTGAGCGTGGTCCATCCGGTGATGTCCTCGGTCATCTTCTCGTTATACTCGGACACCTCGGCCATCTGGTGGCGCGGCACATAGACCGTCGCCCCCTTCACGCCCGGGCTGTCGATATTGAAATAGACGATCGCGTTGTCGTGCAGATCCTGCCAGAACGTATCGGCATACCAGGTGGAGCCAGAATACCGGCCATGGGAATGGCCGGGCCACCATGCGAACCTCAGCCCGTAGCGAAGTTCGCCGTCAAACCGCTTGAGAATGCGCGCCAGCTCCAGCACGCACGCATCGCCGGTCACATTGTCGGTCGATCCGTCGAACCAGGAGCAATAATGGGCGCCGACCAGCGAGTAGAGCGGCTCGCGCCCCTTAAGCTCCGCCGTCGGCAGGCGCACCTGGCGCCAGCCCTCGAAGGTATCGGCATGGATGGTGGCCCGCACGGGCCCCTTTTCCAGGTCCGCCAGGATGCGCTCGCCGTCAGGCTTGGTGATCGAAACCACATGGACGCGCGGAATCCTGTCGACTTCGGAGAATTCCGGCGACCCCCAAACCGGCGAAATGATCATCTTGTGACGCTGATGGCCGCGGGACATGCAGATCATGCCCTTGGCGCCATGTTCGGCCGCCGTCACCGCCGTATTGGGTGAGGGCAGCTTGGTGAGAAGCACGATCTTTCCGGCAACGTCCTTGCCGTCATAGTCGGCCGGATCGCCATCGCCGACGGCGACGACCCGTTCGGTAAATCCGCCCTCGGGCGTGGACAGGCCGAAGGCGACGCCAACGCAGTCCAGTTCGTATTCTTCATTGCCTTTGACCGACAACGCGGCCGACCGCGGATAGCTTATGTAGGAGTCAAAGACGTGCACCTTGGGCTCGTAGCCATAGCTGCGCAGTTTTTCGACAATGTGCTCGCAGGCCAATGCCTCCTGTTTCGATCCGGCGACCTTTTCGCCCAAGGAGCACAGGTGCTCGACGGTGTCGGTCAGCCGATCCGCCGAAACCATCTCGCGCGCAGTCGTGCCTAACGCCTTCATGATCATCGCTTTCCGTATCGTCTTTGGTTGGCAATCATCCATCCTGGATCAAACAGAGACATAAAATGATCACCTGATGAAATTTGAGTTTGTTGTATGAGTTACTCTTGCAAATTTAATCAATTTCGTCAATCATTGAATGCGATTGCAAAAATCCAGTTCAAAGCCGGCATCGTTTCAGACGAGCCGGGTTCGCATCCAGTTTGCGCCGATTGAGGGAATGGGCTCCATTATGTTTAGCGCCATGGATGGAAGGGCCGTGGAGCCTGTGCTGGAGGTGCGCGACCTGCGGCTGGTGTTCGACACCTATCGCGGCGCCGTTCAGGCGCTTGAGGGGGTGGATCTGTCCATCTATCCGGGTGAGTGCGTCGGCATCGTCGGGGAGACGGGCTGCGGCAAGAGCGTGACCGCGCGCGCCATGCTCGGCTTCATAGAGCCGCCCGGCCGCGTGACGGCCGGTTCCATCCGCCTTGGCGACCGCGACGTGCTGACGATGAACGCGCGCGCTCTGCGGCGGATACGCGGGCGCGAGATTTCGTTCATCTTCCAGGAAGCCAAGAAGGCGCTCAACCCCACGGTTACCGTCGGCACCCAACTGCTCGAAGCGGTCGGCGCCCATGTCCGCCTGTCGCGAGGCGAGGCAAGGGCCCGCGCGCACGAGGCGCTGCGCCAGGTCGGGCTCGCCGATCCGGACCGGTTGATGAACAGCTATGCGTTCGAGCTGTCGGGCGGCATGGCGCAGCGGGTGATGATTGCCATCGCCATCGTCGGCAATGCCAGGCTGCTGGTCGCCGACGAGCCGACCTCGGCGCTCGATGTCTCGATACAGGCGCAGGTGCTCGCCGTCCTGCGGCACGCACGGGCGACGCTCGGCTCGGCGCTTTTCCTCATCACCCACGATCTGGGCGTGGCGGCGGAAAACTGCGACCGCGTCGCCGTCATGTATGCGGGCAGGGTTGTCGAGATGGGGCCGGTCGACAGCATTTTTTCCGCCCCGGCGCACCCTTATACAAAGCGACTGCTGGCCGCCCTGCCCTCGCCCGAGCGCGACCGTCTGGAAGCCATCGGCGGAACCGTGCCGGACCTGGTCGACCCGCCTGCCGGCTGCCGGTTCGCCAACCGCTGCGGAAGGGCGACGCCGCTGTGCGGCGAGCAAAGACCGCCCGTGATGCGCATCCGGTCACGACAGGACGTGGCCTGCCATCATCCGCTGGTCGAGCAGACGGGCGACGCCGAACGGGCGATGATCGATGAATAGGCAAACCGTCGAAGCCGCCGCCGGGCCGGCCGTCGCGCTGCGCGGACTGAAGGTGCATTTTCCGCTGCGCCCCGCCGGGCTGCGTTTCTGGGAGGCGCCGAAGGTGATCAAGGCGGTCGACGGCGTCGATCTGACGGTCGAAAATGACGAGATGTTTGGCCTTGCCGGCGAATCCGGCTGCGGCAAGAGCACCATCGCGCGCGTTCTGATCGGGCTGACGCCGCCGACCCATGGCGAGGTGCGGTTTCAGGGCCAAAGCCTGCCCGGCATCGATCAGGGTCAGCTGCGAACCCGCATCCAGATGGTGTTCCAGGATCCCTACGGCTCGCTCAACCCGCGCCGCACAATCGCCGATATCGTCGGCGACCCGCTGGTCGTCCACAAGCGGCTCCCGCGCGCCGAGCGTCTGGCCAGGATAGAGCAAGCCCTCCAGCAGGTGGGCCTGGCCAGCTACCACATGAACCGTTTTCCGCACGAGTTTTCCGGCGGCCAGCGGCAGCGCGTCGCCATTGCCCGGGCGCTCATCCTGAATCCGGGGTTCCTGGTGCTGGACGAACCCACGTCGGCGCTGGACGTCTCGGTCCAGGCGATCATCTTGAACCTGATTTCAAAGCTGCGCGAAGAGCGCCGCCTGGGCTGCCTGTTCATCACCCACGACCTGAACCTGATGCGTTTCATGACCACACGTCTGGCGGTCATGTATCTGGGGCGCATCGTCGAAACCGGCGAGACGGCTGACATCTTCAAGCGCCCCCTGCACCCCTATACGCGCGCGCTCATCGCTTCCACGCCGGTGCCGAAGCCGGGCCGGCGCGCCAAGGACCCCCCGCTTCGGGGCGAACTGCCCTCGCCCGTCAAACCGCCGACGGGCTGCCCGTTCCACACCCGTTGCCGGGACAAGATCGGACGGGTTTGCGAGACCGCCGTGCCGCCCCTGGCCGAGGTCGAGGGGCGCATGGTCGCCTGCCACCTCCACACCCCGCCCGCCCGACACGGCACCGGAGGCGCACTTCATGCGTGCTGATGTCCTGAGGGTTCTGGCCGGGCGCATGGCCAACGGCATTTTGGTCCTGGCCGTGCTTTCGGTGCTCATCTTCACGTTCATGCGGGCGATACCGGGCGACCCCGTGCTCACCATATTGGGCGAAGCCGTCACGACGGCCGAGCAGTACGACCAGTTGCGCCAGTCGCTTGGCCTGGATCTGCCGTTCCATCAGCAATATCTCAACTGGATTTCGCTCGTCGTCCAGGGCGATTTCGGCCGCAGCATCGTCACCCAGGAGCCGGTGCTGCCGCTGGTGTTCGAAAAGCTCAAGGCGACCATAGAGCTGGCGCTGTTTGCGGTCCTGTTCGGCACGGTCGTCGGCGTCACCGTCGGTGCCGTCGCCGCCTTCAACCGGAACAATGTGTTCGACGCAATGGCCACCGTGATCAGCCTGGTGGGGATCTCGATTCCCGTCTTCTGGCTCGGCATCATCCTGATCATCGTCTTCTCGGTGACGCTCAACCTGACGCCCATCGGCGGCATGAAATCGTTCGATACGATCGTCGCGCCGATAACCGGCTTCATGCTGCTCGACGCTTTGCTGGCGGGCGACTGGAACGCGGTGCGCGACCTCTTGCGCCATCTTGCCCTGCCCGCGCTGACGCTGGGTCTGGCCCCTGCCGCGCTGATCGCGCGAACGACCCGCGCCAGCATGATCGAGGTCATCAACGAGGACTATGTGATGGGGGGCCTGGCGCGCGGGCTCAGCCGCGCGCGCGTCCTGCGGCGCCTATATCGAAACCGAACCGCTCGGCATCCTGAGC
>NZ_CFIFWG010000203.1:0-4568 GCF_984466335.1 Roseitalea sp.
AGCGCCGGGATTTTGTGATCTGGCAAGGCGCGCGCAACGCCGCCCAGGGCGCAAAAGACCAGGCGCGGGCGATGTGCGGCCATCATCTGATTTCAATGTGTTGCCGGCCTCCGGCTTGGACGTCTTTTCCGCCGGCGGCGTCGTCAAAAGCCTTGCGCGATCGTCGGATCGCGCCGCGGTGTTTTCCTCGCCGCGGCGAAAAACCCTGTCCATCAATCCGCTCCCAGCTAAAGACAAACCGCTCTAGGGCCCGGAGCATGTTCCCGAAAAGTGTATGCGGTTTTCGGATAAGAACATGCTCAAGATCAAAGAGTTGGAGCATTGCGCGTGAAACGGGGATCACGAGAAAGGCTCCAATCGGTTTTCCCCACATGCAATGGTCGCGCAGGACGATCCCGCGCGATTTTTCGTCGCCGTCCGCCCGGCCGGATCAGCTCGCGAGCACGCGCGCCGGCGGGAAAAGGATGTCGATACGGGTGCCCTGGCCCGGTTCCGAACTGATCGCGAACTCGGCGCGGTTCGCCTCGACCAGCGCCTTGGTCAGCGGCAGGCCCAGGCCCGTCCCGTCGCCGCGCTGGCGGCCGACCGCGGTGACCTGCTGGAACGGCTTGAGCGCGCTTTCAAGCTCCTTTTCACTCATGCCGATGCCGCTGTCGCGAATCCGCAGCAGGACCGCGCCGTCGCCCGTGTAGCTGGTCGACACGATCACCTGCCCGCCCGCATGCGTGAAGCGGATCGCGTTGGACAGAAGGTTCAGGACGATCTGCTTGATCGACCTGACATCGGCGACCACCGGCGGCACGGTGCTTTCCAGGCTCGACCGGACGATGATCTGGTTGCGGTTGGCCTGCGGCTGTACCATGGCGATGGCCGCACCGATCGCCTCGTTGAGCGCCACGCTCTCGAATTCGAGTTCCTGCTTGCCGGCCTCGATCTTGGAAATGTCCAGGAGATCGTTGACCAGATCGAGCACATGCCGGCCGGACTTGTTGATGTCGGCGAGATAATCCTTGTAGCGCGCATTGCCGATCGGGCCGAAGCGCTCCTCAGCCATCAGCTCGGAAAAGCCGATGATCGCATTGAGCGGCGTGCGGATCTCGTGGCTGATCTTGGCAAGGAACTCCGACTTGGTGTTGGACGCCTGTTCGGCCTGGCGTCTTGCGTCCTGCAACGCCTGTTCGGTCTGCTTCCAGGGCGTGATGTCGCGGATCACCGCGCAAAAGCCGTTCGTCGCCGGCATGTGGCCGATGGTCATGAAAAGCGGCAGGAACCCCCCATTGCGCTCGCGGCCCAGCACCTCGCGGCCCTCGTTGAGGACGCTCGCCACGCCATTGTTGGCAAGCCCGTGCAGATAGCCCATCGCCGCGCGCTGGCTCTCATGGGCGAACAGGAAGGAAAAGCTCTTGCCCTCGGCCTCCTCGTTCGCATAGCCGAACAGCGCCGCGGCGGACGCGCTCAGGGAGCGGATCGTGCTGTCGGCGTCGATCAGGATGACGCCGTCCGTCGCCGTGTCGAGGATGGCGCGCAGCTCGGCGATCTCGGCGGCGGTGACCGTGGGCGTGCCGGCGTGTTCGCCGGCTTCGGCCGCATCGAACAGCGGCTCCGGACCGTCCTCGACCGGGCATGGCTCGAAGGCGAACATCAGCGCGCTTGCGCCCATCCAGGGCACGATCTGCAAGTGCGCGCGCACAGCAAACGAAAAGCCGTCGGACGAGACCAGGGTGATCGGCCGGTCGGACGGATCGGCATCGGTCGCAGGCGCGGCGCCGTCGAAAAGCGATTCCAGGCCGCGCCCGTTCAAGGCGCCGGTGTCGGCATCGGACGTCATCGCGAAAAAGGCCGCGTTGGCGTAGACCGCCTCCTGGTTGCGCACGATCAGCAGCGGCAACGGCAGGCCGTCGAGCGCGTCCGGCCCCAGCCGCGGAGAGGGGGACGCCTCGCGCGGCTCCGTGGCGGCGTCGGCCGGCGCCGCGAGCGCCTGCCGGTCATCGTGCTTGCCGATGGCCGTGTCCGCATCGCCGCCATCGCCGTCGGGCTCTCCGCCATGGGCGGGCGCCCCATCCCCGTTCACGCCGGGATCGGCCATGTCCGGTGCGCGCGCGGCCGCCTGTGCGGCATCGGTTCCGGCTTGGCCGTCGGTTCCGGACCCGTCGGCATCGTCGGCCGGCTCGGAGCCAGGCCGACGGCCGAGCGCCTGGCCGATCTTGCGGAAGGCCTCGGCCTCCTGGTCGCTCAGATGCCGGGGCGCGGCCGGCACGGCCGCGTTCTCCCGATCCCTGGCATCGCGCAACGGCGGCGCCCTATCGGCCGACCGGCGCATCGGATGGGACGGCGCGACGGCCAGAGCGGGCGGCTCGTGCAGCTGAACGGGCACAGCGGGCGCCCCGCCATCGCGATCCGCCATCTCTTCGTTGCCCGTTCCGTCGGTCCGCGGCGCCGCCGCACCGGAGGGCGCCGGCACCAGCGCAAGGCCGCGCGCATCGGGGTCGGTCTCCGCGTCGGCCATGCGCACCACCCCGAAGCCGCGATAGCCTTCGAACCGGCGGTCGCGGCTGTAGTAGGGCAGGGCCGCCAGATCGACGGGAACGTGAAGGTCGGTGCCCTGAATCGGCCAGCGCACGCTCTTGCCGGACCATGTGTCGCGGCGGGCGAGGGCAATGGCGACCTCGCCGGCCGGGTCGAGCGCCATCTTGGCGATGACCTCGGAAAAGGCGCGGCCGGTGACATCGGCCGATAGCGGGCCGACCGCGCGGCCGAATTCCGGCGAGATATCCACGAACACGCCGTCATGGTCGGTCTTCCAGACGAAGCGGATCGGCCCGGAACCCAGGTCCGGCCCGTCGAATGCCGGGACGCCGGCCCGTCCGGACGCGGCCGTCGGTTCGGGCTCGCCTGTCCGTGGTTGCGGGCTTGCAGGCGCGGTCGGCCGGCCGCCCGCATCGGCCCCGTCGGGCTCTGGCTCGGGGCGTCGGGCGAGCGCAACGGCGACGATCAGATAGCGTTCGGGCAGATCGCCGAGCCGTCCGATGCCCGTGGCAAGGGCGGCGTCCCCACCGGCCCCCTCGACGATCTGCTTGACCAGCCGGTCGCCCTCGGTGCGCGCCTGGCCCGCAAGCGTGCCGATGCGGGCCTCGTCCAGCCCCATCGTGCCGAAGCGCGGCCCGGCTTGGAGAACCCGGCCGGCGCCGTCGACGACCGCCGCGCCCGCCTCGCCGTTTTCGAGCCCGGCCAGCGCCATCGTCAGGCATTGCGCCTCGCTCATCTCCGTCTCGCGCGCCGGGGCCGTCACGAGCGCGTGCCTGCCACGCACGCCGACCAGCGGCACGCGGCGCACATGGCATCGGACGAGGCGGCTGCTCACGCCCGACGGCAAGCGCACAAGGGCCGTGCGCGGGGCTTCCTTGAGCGAGGCCAGCACGGCGCGAATCTGGCGGAAACCGGTCTCGACGCTGATCGGCAGGGCCGCTTCCCCGGCACGGCTGCCGATCGCCGCCAGCCCGAACAGCTCCGCCGCCGCGCCGTTCGCCCAGCGCAACGCGCCGCTTTCGCGATCGAAGATGAGGGCGGCCCTTCCCGAGAGCATGGCGTCGCGCACGCCGTCCTGCACCGCTATGTCGATGAAAGAGGTCTCGTCCCAGTTGCGTGCCTTGCTCATCTCGTGCACCTCGTCCCCCCGGGGGCGCCTGCCTCGGGCCGAATACCGGGTCCCGCCCGCGCCGCGCCCGATGCCCGTCTCTTAACGAAACCTTAATTGTCCTATTGAGTGCAGCGCGTCCAGCTTTCAAATCGAGCGGCCGGTCATGGAATGAATCTCTGGTTAATGCGGGGTGGGGATGCGAATTGTGCGACGCACAATTTTATTGCATCGCACAAGAGACGATGATATGGTTCGCCCGAAACGACCGTTTCCGCCCATGGAGGACATATCACGATGGCCAAGGACACCGCTCCCATACCCGACACCGCCGCCTCCGATCCGTTCGGCGCCGGCCAGATGCCGAACCCGGCCGAAATGCTCGACCGGTTCCGCAAGCTGGCCGAGGAGAATATGGTCAAATCGAAGGCCGCGCTGGAGAAGGCCAAGGCCGCCTTCGACGATGTGCAGAAGGAAGCCGAGGCCGGCCTGCACAGCGCCCAGGAGCATTCCTCGAAGATTTCGCTGGCCGCCATCGACACGATGCGCGCCAACACCGAAAGCGCCTTCAACCATCTTGAAAAGATGGTCGGCATCAAGTCGGTCGCCGAGATGATCGAATTGCAGACGGCCTTCGTGCGCGAGCAGACCGAAAAAGCCGTCGACACCGCCAAGACGATGCAGGCGCTCTACCAGAAGGCCGGCGAAGACATGGCCGCGCCGGCCAAGGCGGCGGCCGAAAAGGCGATGGGCGCCATCAAGTCCGAGTGACCGGCGCCCCGCCATCGTCGCGCAGCTTCCAAAGGCCGGTCTCGCCCGGCCTTTTCGTTTGCGGCGCGCGGTCCCGGCTCTTATAGTGAAGCCTTGCAAATCGCCGGGCGCGGGACTATGCGGTCGCTCCGTGTGCGAACGTAGCTCAGTTGGTTAGAGCGCT
>NZ_CFIFWG010000204.1:0-4568 GCF_984466335.1 Roseitalea sp.
CTACAAGGGCGCGCTGATGGTGGATGACGATGAGATGTACTCCTCCTTCCAGCGCTGCGCCGAACTGGGCGCTGTGCCCATGGTGCATGCGGAGAACGGCGATGTGGTGGCCCAGCTTCAGGCCAAGCTCTTGGCCGAGGGCAACGACGGGCCGGAAGCCCATGCCTATTCTCGTCCTGCCCAGGTGGAGGGCGAGGCCACCAACCGCGCCATCATGATCGCCGACATGGCCGGCGTGCCGCTCTATGTGGTGCATGTGTCGTCCGAGGACGCCCATGAGGCGATCCGGCGTGCTCGTACAAGGGGCGTGCGCGTCTGGGGCGAGCCGCTGATCCAGCATCTGACGCTCGACGAGAGCGAATATTTCGACAAGGACTGGGACCATGCCGCCCGGCGCGTGATGAGCCCGCCCTTCCGAAACATCAAGCACCAGGACAGCTTGTGGAACGGGCTGGCGTCCGGCTCGCTGTCGGTGGTGGCGACCGACCATTGCGCCTTCACCACCGCGCAGAAACGCAACGGCGTGGGCGATTTCCGGCTGATCCCGAACGGCACGGGCGGGCTTGAGGACCGGTTGCCGATGCTGTGGACCAACGGCGTCGAGACCGGCCGGCTGACGCTTCACGAGTTCGTCGCCGTCACCTCGACGAACATCGCCAAGATCCTCAACCTCTATCCGAGGAAGGGCGCGATCCTGGAAGGGTCGGACGCCGATATCGTGGTCTGGGACCCGAACAGGGAAAAGACGATTTCCGCCGCCAGCCAGCAATCGGCGATCGATTACAATGTGTTCGAGGGCAAGCGCGTGAAGGGCCTGCCGCGCTTCACCTTGAGCCGCGGCCGGGTGGCCGTCCATGACGGCGAGGTGCGCGGCCAGGAAGGCCATGGCGAATTCGTGCCGCGCCCGCCCAACAATCCGGTCAACACCGCGCTTTCGACGTGGAAGGAACTGACGGCTCCCAGAAAAGTCGAGCGCACGGGTATTCCCGCGAGCGGGGTATGAAAGCTTGGAGTTGCGGTTGTGGCCTGCATGGCTTCCCAATTTAAGCGTTTGAAATCATTGCATATTGATCATAAGGTGTTGCGGTTGGTCCTCAATGGCGCTATTTTACATCTATCCGCCCCTCGGCAGTACGTCCGCTCCCTCGCAATCATGGGGCGGGCCGATCCCTTGGGGCTTTTCTTTTGATGCGGCGCGTGGCGATACTTATTGACGGTGGCTTTCTGCTCAAACGGTTGCCAACCGTTAGACCTGATGTCGCGTCTTCTGACGCTGATGCAGTTGACAAGGCAATTGGTCAACTGGTGCGAAATCACCTCAAAAAGATCGCGCGACAAGAAGGTGTTGGCTCACCACTGTCGCTGCTGTACCGATGCTTCTACTACGATGCGGAGCCTTATCAGGCAAAAGCGCATCGCCCAATCAGCAAATTGGCGCTCGACTATTCAAAGACGCCGGAAGCGGTTTTCCGCTTGGATCTGTTTGATTGTCTAAGGCGTCGGCCGAATTTTGCGGTGCGCCTCGGCGAAGTACGATTGGAACGGCCCTGGGTACTTAAGGAGGAGGCGCAGAAAGACCTCTTGCGAAAGGCTCGCACCATCGACGATCTCAGCGACGATGATTTTCAGGCTGGTCTTCGGCAGAAAGCTGTCGATATGCGGTTGGCCATTGATATTGTTTCGCTCACTTTGAAAAAGCAGGTCGATACAATTGTACTTGTAACGGGTGATTCAGATTTTGTTCCGGCGGCAAAGCTTGCGCGACGAGAGGGCGTTCGTATCATTTTAGATCCTCTAAGGTGGCAGGTGACGCCGGCATTGTTTGAACACATCGACGCGCTGCGTACGGGCTTCCATGAACCGAACTTGAACCAGGCCGAGGCAGGAAGTGATGAGTAGTTTCGTCATCGCCGCCGACGCGCTGGACCTCGTGTTCCAGACCAATGACGGGCCGGTGCACGCTCTGTCGGACATCGCGCTCGACATCAAAAAGGGTGAGTTCGTCTCGCTGATCGGCCCGTCCGGCTGCGGCAAGACCACGCTGTTGCGCGTCATCGCCGATCTCGAACATCCGACCGGCGGGTCGATCACGGTCAATGGCCTCACCCCGCACGATGCGCGGCTCAAGCGCGCCTATGGCTATGTGTTCCAGGCGGCGGCGCTTTTCCCGTGGCGGACGATCGCCGACAATGTCGCGCTGCCGCTCGAAGTGATGGGGCTCGACAAGGCCGAGCGCGACAGCCGCGTGACCGAGAACCTCGAACTGGTCGATCTGGCGGGATTCGAGAACAAGTTCCCCTGGCAATTGTCCGGCGGCATGCAGCAGCGCGCCTCGATCGCGCGGGCGCTGGCCGTCCAACCCGACATGCTCTTGATGGACGAGCCGTTCGGCGCGCTCGACGAGATCGTGCGCGACCATCTGAACGTGCAGCTTCTCAAGCTCTGGCGCGCGACCGACAAGACGATCGTGTTCGTCACGCACTCCATCCCCGAGGCCGTGTACCTTTCGACGCGCATCGTCGTGATGAGCCCGCGTCCGGGCCGCATCCATGAGGTGATCGACTGCGATCTGGGCGACGAGCGGCCGCTCGATATCCGCGAGACGCCGGCGTTCCTGAAGATCGCGCATAAGGTCAGGGAAGGGCTGGCGGCGGGGCATGCCTATGAGTGAGGACGCGCAATGGAGCGAACAAGACCTGGCCAACCGGAGGACGCCCTCGCATGCGCCACGATCCTCAATGACTGGGTCGACGCGCGGCCATGGATGCCGCGCGTGCACACCCGCCAGGACGTCGAAGGCTTCTACCGCCGGACGATTTTCGCCAAGCGCAAGGTATGGGTGGTTGGCGATCCCGTCGCAGGGTTTTTGGCGCTCGATGTCGGGGAGGGCATGGTGACCGCGCTCTATGTCGCCAGAACCGGACAGGGCCTTGGCCGTGCACTGCTCGATTGCGCAAAGCGCCAGTGCGACGCGCTGGAACTGTGGACATTCCAGGCCAATGAGGGCGCGCGTCGGTTTTACATGCGAGAAGGCTTCCTTGAAGTGCGTCGGACGGACGGAGACAATGAGGAGCGGTTGCCCGATGTGTTGCTGCGCTGGGAGCGCGGCGCATGATCCGCTCCCGTCTCGTCCCAATCCTCACCGTCGTTCTGGCGATCGTCGCCGTCTGGTATGCGTTCGCGGTGATCCTGAACGCGCCGTTCGAGCGCAACGCGGCCGCGCGGGCGGGGGAGACGCTGGGTTTCACCGAGCTTCTGCCCAGGACCATGGCCCAGAGGCGCCCCGTGCTGCCCGCCCCGCATCAGGTGGCGGCCGAAATCTGGGAGACGACGGCGATGAAGCCCGTCACCTCCAAGCGCAGCCTGGTCCACCATGCCTGGATCACCCTGTCGGCGACGCTGCTCGGCTTTGCGATGGGCACGGCGCTCGGCATCGCGCTGGCGGTCGGCATCGTGCATTCGCGCGTGCTCGACAAGTCGATGATGCCCTGGATCATCACCTCGCAGACCATTCCCATCCTGGCGCTGGCGCCGATGATCATCGTCGTCTTCAACTCGGTCGGGGTGACCGGGCTTTTGCCCAAGGCGCTGATCTCGACCTATCTTTCGTTCTTCCCGGTCGCCGTCGGCATGGTGAAGGGGCTCAGATCGCCCGAAACCATGCATATGGACCTGATGCACACCTATTCGGCGAGCCGGGCGCAGGCCTTCGCCAAGCTGCGCTGGCCGTCCTCCATGCCGTTCCTGTTCACCTCGATGAAGATCGGCATCGCCGCCTCGCTCGTCGGCGCCATCGTCGGCGAATTGCCGACCGGGGCCGTGGCGGGGCTCGGCGCGCGGCTTCTGGCCGGGTCCTATTACGGCCAGACGGTGCAGATCTGGTCGGCGCTGATCGTGGCCGCGATCATGGCGGGTCTGCTCGTCGGTCTGGTCGGCTGGATCGGCGGTCGCGTCAACCGGCGCATGGGCGTCAGGGAGGCGGGGGCATGAGGATGATGCCCCAATGCCCCCCTCTGTCGGCGAAGCCGACATCTTCCCCCTTGTGGGGGGGATGTCCCGAAGGGACAAAGGGGGGTATCGTGCAATGACAAACCCCGCAATCCTCGTCGCCGCCGTCCTGTTCTGGCTTGCCGCCTGGTACGCCAACACGCGGCTTGCCGCGCTCAGGCCGGAAGCGGGGCCGATGCGGTCGCTTGTCAATCTCGCCATCCCGGTCCTGTTCGGCGCGGCGATCCTCGTGCTTTGGGAGGGCGTCACGCGCGGGCTTGAGGTGCCGAGCGTCATCCTGCCGCCGCCCTCGATGATCTGGGAGCGCATCACGGATTCAGTGCCGGTCCTGTGGGCGGACTTCCGGCAGACCTACGTCAAGGGCGTCGTCTCGGGCTATCTGATCGGCTGCTCGCTGGGCTTTCTGGTCGCCGTTCTGGTCGACCGCTCGCCCTTCTGGAAGGCGGGCGTGTTGCCGATCGGCAACCTGGTCTCGGCGCTGCCGATCGTCGGCATCGCGCCGATCCTGGTGATGTGGTTCGGTTTCGACTGGCAGTCCAAGGCCGCCGTCGTCGTGGTGA
>NZ_CFIFWG010000205.1:0-4526 GCF_984466335.1 Roseitalea sp.
GGCCAGGGCATGCTGGTGATCGGGCCGAACGGGGCGGGCAAATCGACGCTCCTGCGCGTTCTGGCCGGCCTTCTGCGTCCCGCGACCGGTTCGGCGCGCATCGAGGGTGCCGGCGACGGCCCGGCGGAGATCGCCGCCCATGCCCATTTCCTGTCGCCGCTGAACGCGATGAAGCCGGCGCTCACGGTGCGCGAAAACCTTGCCTTCTGGCGGGGCTTCGGCGACATGCCCTGGCAGAGCGTCGAGGGCGCGCTCGATCGGGTCGGGCTGGCGCATGTGATCGATGCGCCCTTTTCCGACCTGTCGACCGGCCAGCGCCGGCGCGTCGCCATCGCCCGCCTGTTCGTTGCGCGAAAGCCGGTCTGGCTGCTCGACGAACCGACATCGGGCCTCGACCGGGGCGCCGAGGCGGCCTTTGCGGCCCTTGTCGCCGATCATCTCGCGGAGGGCGGCATCGCCGTCGCCGCCACACACCTGCCGATCGCGGTGCCGGGCATGAGGACGCTGCGCTTCACCGCCGGGGCCGGCGCATGATCGCGCTGATCGTCCGCGACGTCAGGCTCGGCATCCGCGCCGGCGGCGGCGCGCTGATCGGCATCCTGTTCTATCTGGCCGTGGTCACGGTTGCGCCCTTCGCCATCGGTCCGGACCTCAATCTGCTCGGGCGCATCGGCCCGGCGGTCCTGTGGACCGGCGCGCTTCTGGCCTCGCTTTTGGGCCTTGAACGGCTGTTCCGGATCGACCATGAGGACGGCGCGCTCGACATTTTGGCGATGAGCCGGCACGAGACGCCGCTGGCGCTGACCGTGCTTGCCAAATGCGTCGCCCACTGGCTGGTGACCGGCCTGCCGCTGGTGCTGGTGACGCCGCTGCTCGGCCTCTTGCTCAACATGAGCGGGGTGGCCATCGGCGCCACCGCGCTGACCCTTCTGATCGGCACGCCGGCGATCACCTTCATCGGCGCGGCGGGAGCCGCCGTCGCCGTGTCGCTGCCGCGCGGCGGGCTCTTGGTCTCGGTGATCATCCTGCCCTTCACCATCCCCGTCCTGATCTTCGGCGTGATGGCCACGCTCGGCGCGGTCGAGACTTTCGCGCCCTTGGTCCAGCCGCTGTCATTCCTGGCCGCCCTGACGCTGTTCTTCGCCGTGCTCGGCCCGTTTGCCGCCGGCCTGGCGCTGAAGGGCATGCAGGATTGAAGGGTTTACGCTGACAATCCACTTCGGCATCCTGTTCCAATGGGAATAAAGGAGCACCCAAGGCGGGGCGGTCTTGCGATGGCTGACTGCTCGGCGAGGGCCACTGGCAGGCCGGGCGATGACAAATCCTTTGTCAGTGACGGTCAAATGTCAGTGACGATCAAAGCCCCGCAATGCGGGGCTTTTTTCATCCGGAGACGCCTCAGGAACGATGGTCAGGACCATCAAACTCACGACCCGCCGCGCGGCGGTGTCTGGTCGGTTCGTGACAATGGCCACGGCGCGCTGATCAGGACCTGGGATCATTGGATCGAGGGCGCGCCCATGTGCGGCCCTTTGTCCGGGAGCGATTGCGCGGCAACGCGCCCCGCTCTAGAACGGGATCATGAGTGATGCCGCCACACCCAAGCCCGGCTTCTGGTCCGGCCTTGCCAGCCCGACACGGTTCATGGCCCTGTCGGCCGTCCTGCTTCCGTGGATCTGGATCATCGCCGCCATTTGGACATTGGGCGGCCTTGTCTGGGCATGGAACGCACCGCTCGACTATCAGCAGGGCGAGACGGTGCGGATCATGTACATCCATGTGCCGTCGGCTTGGATTTCCATGTTCACCTACGCGGTCATGGCCGCCTCGGCGCTGGGTGTTCTGATCTGGCGCCATCCGCTGGCGGACGTGTCGATCCGCGCTGCCGCTCCGATCGGCGCGGCCTTCACCCTGGTCTGCCTGATCACCGGCTCGCTTTGGGGGCGCCCCATGTGGGGAACCTGGTGGGTGTGGGACGCGCGGCTCACGTCTGTCTTCATCCTGATGCTGATGTATCTGGGCATCCTCGCCCTGCAACGCGCCATGGACGATCCGGCTCGCGCGGCGCGGCCGGTCGCGATCCTCGTTCTGGTCGGCTCGATCAACATTCCGATCATCAAGTTCTCCGTCGACATATGGAACACGCTGCACCAGCCCGCCTCGGTGATCCGTTTCGACGGCCCGACGATCCATGCCTCCATGCTCTGGCCGCTCATGGTGACCGCGTTCGGCTTCATGGCGCTGTTCGCCGCCATGCACCTGACGGCGATGCGCAACGAGGTGCGCCGCCGGCGCGGCGCGGCGATGCGCCGGGCCGGCGCGCGCGGGCCGGCGTCCGCGCCGGCGACGGCCGTGCTCGAACAGGGCTAGGCGATGCTGAGCCACGCCGCCTTCGTGCTTTTGAGCTATGGCGCGAGCCTGCTGGTGTTTGCGGTGGTGCTGGCATGGCTGCTCATCGATCGCGCGGTGACCCGGCGCGAACTCGAACGGCTCGAAAGGGCCGGCTTCCGCCGCCGTTCCGACACCGGCGAGACGGGCCGGTCATGAGCGCGGGCGAAACCGGCACAAGGGGTTCGAACGGCATCTCCTGGCCGATCATGGCCGCGGCGATCGTCGTCCTGGGCCTGTTCGGCGTTTTCGCCTACATGCTGCTGTTGCCCGACCGCGTGGCCTCGACGGTGCCCTCGGCCCTGATCGGGCGGGCAGCGCCGCACACGCCGCTGCCCGCCATTGCGGGCATGACCACGCAACAGGGCGACCCCATGCCGGGCTTCGACCCGGCCATGCTGGAGGGGAGCGTTTCGCTGGTGAACGTCTGGGGGTCCTGGTGTGCGCCCTGCCGCGAGGAGCATCCCTGGCTGATGGAACTGGCCAGTGACGAACGCATCCGAATCATCGGCTTCAACTACAAGGACAGGCCGGGCAACGCGATCCGCTTCCTGCGCCAGCTCGGCAATCCCTATGACGCCGTCGGCGCCGACGGCCACGGCCGCGCGGCCCGCGAAAGGGGCGTCGACGGCGTTCCCGAGACCTTCATCGTCGGCCCGGACGGCGTGATCGCCTACAAGCATGTCGGCCCGATCGACGAGAACATCATGCGCCGCCTTTTGATGCCGGAGATCGAGCGGCTGGTGACCCTGGCATCGCCGACGTCCTGATGAGGAAGCGCCCGCGCCCCGCATCCCCTCATGGGTGCTGGAGGAGGGACGTTTGCGGACCGCCAAGCCACCGGCATGGCGCCAGATCCGGGTCGAAGATCAGAGCGCGGAGCGGAGGCCGCCCCTCCCCGGCATGCGGGGAGGGATGAAAGGTGGGGGTTAAGATGAAGCGTGCGGGGTATGGTCTTGCCGCGTTGACGCCGCCGGGTCAGCGTTGACCCATGATCATGCCGCCGCCCGAAGCCGCGCAGGAGACGCCCGACAAGGACTTTCCCTGGTGGCTGGCGGCGATCGTGATCATCGGTCTCGGCCTCGCCGTGGTGATCGTCACGAGCGATCTTTACGCCCAGGTGTTCCGCACTGTCTGGCGTGGCGTGCGGATTACCGTCTTCGTCACGCTCGTCGGCTTTGGCCTGGCAAGCGTGCTCGGCCTTGGGCTGGCGCTGATGGCGCTGTCCGGCTCGCTCGTCCTGCGCCAGATCGCCCGTTTCCATGTCGAGGTGATCCGCGGCGTGCCGATCATCGTTCTGCTGTTCTACATCGCCTTTGTCGGAGCACCGGCGCTGATCTGGCTGATCAACGCCGTCACCTGGCCCTTGCAGCAGGCTGGCCTCGCCGAGCCGTGGCAGGTGCGCGACATTCCGCTTTTGTGGCGCGCGATCCTGGCGCTTATGATCGGTTATTCGGCCTTTATCGCCGAAGTGTTCCGGGCAGGCATCCTCGCCGTCGACAAGGGGCAGGTCGAGGCGGCCGAGGCGCTCGGCCTGTCACGCACGCAACGCTTCGGCCTGATCGTCTTTCCGCAAGCGATCCGCACCATCCTGCCACCGCTGGGCAATGATTTCGTCGCCATGGTCAAGGATTCCTCGCTCGTCTCGGTGCTCGGCGTCGCCGACATCACCCAGATGGGAAAGGTCTATGCGTCCGGCTCGTTTCGTTTCTTCGAGACCTATTCGATCGTCGCCTACATCTATCTGATGCTGACGATCACCCTGTCGATCGCCCTGCGCCAGCTTGAAAAGCGGTTGCGCAGGAGCCGGCAGGACTAGAGCGTCCTGTGATTAGAGCGTTCTGTCAGGCCGCGTGCCTCTTGGGCTGGATCAGGGCGCGATTGACGAGCAGTTCGGCGATCTGGATCGCGTTCAGCGCCGCGCCCTTGCGCAGATTGTCGGCGACGACCCAGATGTTCAGGCCGTTGTCGACCGTCGGATCCTCGCGGATGCGCGAAATGTAGGTGGCGTCCTCGCCGGCCGATTCGTAGGGCGTCATGTAGCCGCCGTCCTCATGCTTGTCGACGACCAGGCAGCCGGGCGCCTCGCGCAGGATGGCGCGCGCCCGCTCGGCGGTGATCTCGCCGGCGAACTCGAT
>NZ_CFIFWG010000206.1:0-4501 GCF_984466335.1 Roseitalea sp.
GGTGCCCGGCAAGGCAACGCCAAACGCGCCGGGCACATTTTTGTGAAATCGGCGTGGCCGGTCGTTGCTTGTCCCGGTCGCGATCGGGCCTATGTGCGGCGCGCACCATAATGAAAGCGGCGGCTCCGGCCCGGACCCGCCGGCACAAGGGGACCGAAATGACCAGCAAGACCCTGAACGACTTTCCGATCGCGCGGCACTGGAAGCCGCGCAATCCCGACCTTTTGCAGCTCTACTCGTTTCCGACGCCGAACGGCGTCAAGGTTTCGATCGCGCTTGAGGAACTGGGCGTTCCCTATGAGGATCACACGATCAAGCTCTCCGAGACGACCACGCCCGCCTTCCTGTCGCTCAACCCGAACAACAAGATCCCCGCGATCATCGATCCGGACGGGCCGGGCGGGGAGCCGTTCGGCCTTTGGGAATCGGGCGCGATCCTGATCTATCTTGCCGAAAAGCATGGCGCCCTGCTGCCCGCCGACCCGGCCGCAAAGTATGAAACGCTCCAGTGGCTGATGTTCCAGATGGGCGGCGTCGGGCCGATGTTCGGCCAATACGGCTATTTCGGCGTCTTCGCCGGCAAGGACATCGACGATCCCCGTCCGCGCGAACGCTATGTGAACGAGGCCCGGCGGCTCCTGGGCGTGCTCGAAGGCCGCCTGAGCGATGGCCGCGACTGGATCATGGGCGATGAGTACACCATCGCCGACATCGCGCTGTTCCCCTGGGTGCGCGGCGCCAAACTGTTCTACAAGGCCGAAGAGCCGTTCGAGATGGCCGCGCGGCCGCAGGTGATGGCATGGCTTGAGCGCTGCATCGCCCGCCCCGCCTCCGACAGAGGGCTGGTTCGGCCGCCGCGCCAATAGGCCGGCCGCCACCTGGCTATTTCACCGTCAGGACCGCGCAGTCGGCCAGTTGCGAGACCTTGTGCGTGACGCTGCCGACCAGCATGGCGCCGAAATTGCCCAGGCCCCGCCGGCCCATGACGATCAGGTCGGCCTGGTTTGCCTTGGCGTATTCGACGATCGCGCGGCCGGGATCGCCCTGCCGCACGCAGGTCCGCGGTTCGCCAAACCCGTTTTCGCCGGCGATCGCCACGGCGCCGGCGATCACCTCCTCGCCCGCCTTTTCGAGCGCCTCGGAGCTGGGCGGCAGCGGCACGGCGGAATAGCCGACCATCATCGTCTCGCCGGGAAGCTGGGGCGTGTGCACGATGTGCAGGTCCGCGCCGTACCTGGCGCCCAGGTCGCAGGCGATCCTCAATGCCTGCCTGGCATGGTCCGATCCGTCATAGGCGGCGATAATGGTCTTGAACATGGGCTGTCCTCCTGGCGTCTTGCGGCACTCTCGCAGGCGGGCGCGCCGGCGCATTGACCTCGATCAGAAGGATTTTGACTATCCGTTCAGGTGAGCTGCGGCATGGTCGCCACCGGATCGGCGCCGAAATCGCGCAGGAACGCCTCCATTCTTGCCGGGTCGGGCGCGCCGGGGACGCCATACTCCCGTGCGTGAATGCCGTTTGCGACGAACACCAGGTCGAAGCCGTTGTCCATGGCGCCCTTGACGTCGGTAACGAGCCCGTCACCGATGCAGACCACCCTGTCGCGGCCGAGCGGACCGCCACGAACATCGGCGAGGCGCGCCATCGCCTCCTGGTAGATCGGCGCATGGGGCTTGCCGGCGATCCGCGTGCGGCCGCCCAGAAGCCCGTAGGCGCGCGCCAGCGCGCCGGCGCAGTAGACGAGCCGGCCGCCGCGCTCGACGACGATGTCGGGATTGGCGCAGATCATGGGCAGGTCGCGGGCCCTGAGCCGCGCGAGCATCCCGGCATAATCGTCAGGTGTTTCGGTCTCGTCGTCATAGGGGCCGGTAACGACCACGGTCGACGCCTCGAACTCCTCGACCAGTTCCACGTCGAGCCCCTCAAAGAGGGACAGGTCGCGTTCGGTGCCGATGTGGAAGACGCGCCGCGGCCCTTGCGCGATCAGGGCGCGGGTCACGTCGCCCGAGGTGACGATGTCGTCATATGCTCCTTCGGGCACCCCCAGACGCTCCAGTTGCCGGCGGACCGGCGCATGCGGACGCGGCGCGTTGGTTATAAGGATCACCGTCTTTCCGGCCGCGCGCGCGCGCGAAAGCGCGCCATGGGCGGCGGGCCACGCCGTCACGCCATTGTGGAGCACGCCCCAGACATCGCACAGGATCGCGTCGTAGCGCGCATCCAGCGCATCGATGGTCTTTATTGTCGGTATCGTCAACGCTGCGCTCCGAACGCTGGGAAAAGCCCGCCGGGCGCTCAGGCCATGAACGCATAAACCGGGCCGGTTCGGTACGAGACGAACCGATTCGGCACAAGGCGCAAAAGCGCGGCAGGTGCCGCGCCCTTTCAGAGCTTGGCGGCCGGGCCGTCCTATCCCTTGCACTTGTCGTCGAACAGGTCGCCCGGCTCCTCGACCAGGGCGACGTTGGGCACGAAGCGCAGCGGGAAGAACTGTTGCATGTCGAACCGGCCATCGGTTCGGCCCTCGCTGGGATGGTAGTCGAAGATGCCCAGATAGTTCAGGGCCGGCGCAAGGAAGATGAAGCCGTCCACGACCAGGAACCGCATGCCGTCGATCCGCATCTCGTCGGGGATACCGATCAGCCGCCCCGCATCGCGCGCCGACCGTCCGGCCCGGACATATTCCCACTCGATGCGGCCGCGGATCGATCCGTTCGGGCGCGTCTCGGCGCGCACCATCGTCAGGCGAAAGCGGAAATCCAGGGCACCGTCGGCATCGAAATCCATGCCCGCGCCCGTACGGCGCGCCCAGTTGCCGTACGCATATGATTGGTAGACCAGTTCCGTGATCGCATCGAGCCGGTCGCAGGTCAAATCGGCCGTCCGCGTCGAGATGATGTCGCCGAGCGAGTAGAGGTTGCTGGTCGACCGGTTGTACTGGGTATAGACGGTTCCCGCGTCCCAGGTCAGGAAGGCCATGGACGCAAAGATCGGCAGCACGAATGCCATCTCGACGGCAACCGACCCGCGCACGTCGCCGACGAGCCGGCGCATGCGGATGGCGGCGCGCTTGAACGGGCGCCGAGCGCTGAGGACAGGCGGCGTCATGATCATGGCTCCGTCATGAAGGTGATGCCCGTGGCGAGCCTGGCGGCCGCGTCCCCGAAGATCATTTCGGTGAAGATGATGGTGGGCATTTCGACCTGGGCCTCGACCCGCATCAGCGTATCGCGCGGCGCCAGGGTCAGCGAATCGGGGTCGGAGGTCGACCAGATCGGTTTCATGGCGTCGTCGAACATCTCGATGGACACGCTCAGCGTGTCTTCGCATGTCGTCAGTCTGACGCGACCGCAGATGGCGTCACGGTACCATTGCTCGATCGAAATTCCGTTTTGCGTGACGATGGTTTGCGCATGGTTCGTGCGCAGGTCGAACACCGCCTTTTCGACGGCGCGCTGGGTCGCCGTCGACATGTAGACATAGTAGCAGATCTCGAAGATCGCGATCATCAGCATGAAGAAGGCGGGCGCCAGCAGTCCGAACTCGATTGCGGCCACGCCCCTTTTCTCGCCGATGACAAATCGTCTGATGCGACCGATCATGGTCCTCAAGCCCCATTCCGGCGCAAGCTAGCCGTAAACCGTTTCTTTTCCGTTTTCGCCGATCCTTGAAAATCGGCCGAAGGGTTAAACGGGCCTTCAGATCTCCGCGATACAACCGCAGGACGCATTCGGTGCATGGTGGTCGCGCAGAGGTCCGCGGCCGTTGCGGAGAAAGTACGAGGCGCAGATGATCAAGAGCCTTTTGCGGCGCTTTGCGGCGGACGAAAAGGGGGCGGCCTACATCGTGGCCGGCTTTGCCATGGTGCCGCTGTTCGGGATGACCGCGCTCGCGGTCGACTACACCAATGCCGTGCGTGTCGAAACGCAGGTCAACACCGCCGCCCAGTCGGTCGCGCTGCACCTGGCCAAGCGGACCACGCTCAACCCCAACATTCCCGCCGAGGACCTCGTCGCCGAAGGCAAGGCGATGATGGCGCGCATGGTCACCGCGCGCGACGTCGACTACGATCGCTTCCATGTGGATCCCTCCGACGGGATGGTGCAGATCGTCGCCCGCGCCGATGTGGACACATATGTGATGCATCTGTTCGGCCAGGACGAGCTGACCGTCGTCGGCCGCAAGCAGGCCCAGTTCGGTCGCCGCAACGTCGAGGTCGCCATCGCCATCGACAATTCGGGCTCGATGAACTGGTTTGCCGGCTCATCGCGCAAGATGGACGCGGCCAAGGCCGCGACCCGCATCCTCATCAGCGCGGCGACCGACGCGGTCGCCGATTATGCCAATGCCGACCTGAAGTTCTCGATCGTGCCCTGGCACACCCATGTCAGCGTGCCGAACGACTATCTCGGCGGCGCCGCGCACAATGCCTGGTGGATCGACTGGAGCGGCAGGTCGACGGGCCATTTCCGCTATCTGCCGCCCTACCGGGCATCGGGC
>NZ_CFIFWG010000207.1:0-4432 GCF_984466335.1 Roseitalea sp.
CGGCGCGCTGCTGAACCACATTACCGGCGGCCATCTGACCGCCGACGACGAGCCCGGCAAGCGCTCCTTCCAGCCCATGAACGTCAATTTCGGCCTGTTCCCGCCGCTCGAAGCCGGCGCCGTCCGCAAGCCAGCCGATCATATCGGCCGGTTCCGCGGCAAGGACAAGGCGGTGGCGAAAAAGCGCGCCATCACGTCGCGCGCGATGGCCGATGCGAGCGCCTGGCTCGGGATCGCGACGCCGGTGGCGGCGCAATAGCCCCGCTCACCGATCCGTGACTTGAATATGCCGGCGTCGCGGTGCTTGGTACGCCGGTCATTGACCGACCATGGGGGACATCATGCTCATTCCACGCCAGAAAGTACCCGATCTCGTGGTGCCGACGCTCGACCACGGCACGTTCGATCTGTCGAAACAGGACAGCGAGCGCGGCACGGTGATCTGCTTCTACCGGGGGCTGCACTGCCCGATCTGCGCCAGCTATCTGGCCGAGTTCGACAAGCAGGCGCCGGCCTTCGCCGAGCGCGGCGTCGGCGTTCTGGCGCTCAGCACCGACGGCGAGGAGCGCACGCGCGCCATGGCCGACAGGATCGAGAACAAGAACCTGCGCTTCGGCCATGGCCTGCCGCTCGCCAAGGCGCGTGAGTGGGGGCTCTACATCTCGACGTCGCGCGGCAAGACGTCCATCGGCATCGAGGAGCCGGCGCTGTTCGCCGAGCCGGGCCTGTTCCTGGTGACGCCCGAACAAACGCTCTATTACGGCTCGGTGCAGACCATGCCCTTCGTGCGGCCCCATTTCCGCGAACTGGTCGGCGCGCTCGATTTCGCCATCGAGAAGAACTATCCGGCGCGGGGCGAATATACCGGCGAACTGCCCGCGAGCACGGCGGCCTGAGCCGGGCCCGGCGCCAGGGACCAGCGGGCTGGCGGGCTGGCGGCGATGATCCGTCATGTGGTAGGATGAAATCACACCGCATTTGGAGGCCGACATGGCCGAGCCCGCCGAGAAGCTCTCCGTCACCATCACGCCGGCCATGGCGGCGCGCATCCGCGCCCAGGTGGACGCCGGCCATTACGGGTCCGCCAGCGAGGTGATCCGCGACGCTCTGCGGCTGTGGGAGAAGCGCCAGCAGGAACTCGACCTGCTGCGCGCGCGCGTGAAGGCGTCGATCGACGATCCGCGCCCGCCCGTGCCGCTGAAGGAAGCTTTCGACGAAATCCGTGCACACGCCGAGGAGTACAAAGCCAAGAACGCCGATGAAGCGGCTTGATGTTCGGCTGGCCAAGAGCGCAATCGAAGACCTCAAATTGATCTACACGTTCGTCTTTGACCGCAGCCGGTCAGCACACGTCGCAGATGGTTTCGTCAAACGCATCGAAGCGCGATGCCAGAAGATCGGCGATGCGCCCCATGGCGGAAAGGCGCGCGACGATCTGGCGCCGGGCGTCAGGACCGTGCCGTTCGAGAAGAGCGCGCTGATCGCCTATCGCGCCGAAGCCGACCGGATCGTCATCACCAATGTGTTCTATCGCGGCCGCGACGTGGAGGCCGCCTTCGACGGCAACCCCGCATAGGTCGCGGACCCCTACCGTTCCGCATAGACCGCCCGTTCGAACGCCTCGTAGAGCGCCATGTAGCGCGGCTCCACGAACGGCAGGGATTGCGTCATGATCACGGCGGCCACATCGCGCGTCGGGTCGAACCAGCAGTGGGTGTTGCACACGCCGGCCCAGCCTTGGGAGCCGGCCGCACGCATGCCCGGCACGTCCGCCTCGTTGCGCAGGAAGCCGAAACCGTGGGTCTTGCGGATGCCCGGCATCGGATCGCAATCGGCGGTCAGCGCCGGCGCGGCGGTCACCATCTTCTCGAAGGCCAGACCGTTCATATTGTCGGCGAGCATGGCGGCAACGCCCGCTTCGCTGAGCACCCGGTTGCCGTCGAGCCGTCCCCCGTTCAGGAACATGCGCAAGAAGCGCATATAGTCGGGCGCGGTCGAATAGAGCGCATGGCCCATGCCATAGACTTCCGGCTGCGGCGGCGGAACCAGCTCGAACGGCTCGAAACGGCCATCCTCGCCGCGCATCGACACCTCGGCGAGCCGGCCGGCCAAACGGTCGGGCTCGAACGCCGTGTCGGTCATGCCAAGCGGATCGAACAGTTCCTCCTGGCAGAACCGGTCGATGCGGCGCCCGTCGACCGCCTCGACGACCTGGCCCAGCCAGTCGGTGCTCGGACCATACTCCCAGCGCGTGCCCGGATCGCAGACCATCGGATAGAACAGCGCCTGGCGCGTGCCGGACAGCACCGTCGGATGGCCGGTCAGTTCCATGTAGCGCGGCACATCGGTGTTCCAGAACTCGTAGGCCAGGCCCGATGTGTGGGTCGCCAGATGGCGCACCGTCGCCTTGGTCGTCGGCGCGCGCAGGACCGGCGTGTCGCCGTCGAACCCGTCGAGCACCCGGATCTGCCCGAAATCGGGGATGATGTCCTCGACCGGCGTGTCCGGATCGAGCTTGCCCCGGTCGATGAGGATCATCGCGGCGGTCGAGCCCACCGCCTTGGTCATCGAGAAGATGCGGAACACCGTATCCTCGGCGGCGGGCCGGCCCGCCTTCGCCTCGCCCGCGGCGCCCGAATAGGTGATACCGTCGCCATTGCCGGCCATCGCCACCACGAACGGCACATCCTCGCTCGCCACGCCCGCGCGCAGCACATCGTCCTTTGTCGTCATTCTTCCGCTCCCCTTGGCGCGATCGGTGCGCCTTGAGAGACTATGCCGAGGCGCGCCGGCTGGAAAGCGCACAACAGGATTATAACCGTTCTATTGGCCCGGCGCGCGGGCCGGCGGGGACGTGGCATCCGCATCCGCCAGAGACGGCAGGCCGGGCTTTCCCGCTTCCCCGGGATGGCGGCGCACGAAGTCGGCCTTGATCCGCCCGGTGTCCAGCCGGCTGCCGTCATGGCTCCAGCCCGGCGGCATCACCAGATAGCCGATGCGCTGGCGCAGCGTCAGTCCGGGCCGGGCCGCGTCGGCGAACATCGCCCACCATTCGTGGAACGCGACCTTGATCGGGTTGAACGTGCCGATGTTCCTGACCAGGCCGTAGCGCGGCATGTCCTCGTCCAGTTCCGCCACGAAGGTGCCGAACATGCGGTCCCAGACGATCAGCGTGCCGGCATAATTGGCGTCCAGATAGCGCGGATTGGTGGCATGGTGGACGCGATGGTGCGAGGGCGTGTTGAAGACCGCCTCGATCGGCTTCCACATCCTGCCGATGGCCTCGGTGTGGATCCAGAACTGGTAGACGAGGTTGAGCCCGCCGACAAAGGCGATCATAACCGGATGAAAGCCGACCAATACCAGCGGCACGCGCAGGATGAACATGCCGGTGAAGGTGCCCGTCCAGCTCTGCCGCAGCGCGGTCGACAGATTGTAGTGCTGCGAGGAATGGTGGTTGACATGCTCGGCCCAGACCCAGCGCGAGCGGTGCGCGATCCGGTGATACCAGTAATAGCGCAGATCATCGAGGATGAAGCACAAAAGCACCGCCCACCACGAAAAGCCGAAATCATGGACGCGGAACCGCCAAGCCCACATCAGAACGCCGAAGGCGATGAAGCCGAACAGCAGCCCGGCGAGGACATTGCCCGTGCCCATCAGAAGCGAGGTCAGCGTGTCGCGCGTCTCGAAGCCCGCCTTGCGCCGGTCGCGGAAGCGCTTGAGCAGGTAGAGCTCGGCGATGATGGCGATGATGAAGAAGGGAATCGCCACCTGCGTGACGTCCGGATAGTCGGGGATCAGCGCGTCGAACCCCATCAGGCGGCCTCCGGAACCGGCGGTGCGGCAAGGCCGAGCGCCGCCATCGCCTCGGCCCGCCTTTCGGGCGTTTCGAAGCGTATGACCAGGGGCGGCAGCGTCATCTCGTGCGGATCGAAGGCCAGCGACGCGTCATCGTGAACGCCGATCATGGCGGCGAACGCGTCGCGCCTATAGTGGCGTGTCAACGATTTGGAGCCGATCGCGTGCACGAGGCCCAAGCCGCCGTCGGCGAGCACCAGCAACGCTTCATAGCCATCGGCGGATTCAAGGCAGCGAACGATCTCGGCGTCCGGAAAGTCGATCCGGTAACGCTCGGCCACCTGGTCCGGCGTGCCCAGCACCGGCCGGCGCGACCCGCCCGCCCAATGGACGAGCAGCACGATCAGCGCGATGCCGAAACCGACAATGCCGACAAGAACCAAAAGGCCCATGGCGCGCCTCCTCTGCGCGGCGGGCAGATTAGACCTTTTGACGTGAACGTCAAAGGAAGAATGACGGGTCAGAACCCGAACGCCTCGCGCGTCATGCGCCATTGAACCGTGACCGGGGACACGCGCACGGGCTCGGTGCGCGCGCGGGTGTTGGCCGCCGTCCAGGCGAAGGCGTCGAG
>NZ_CFIFWG010000208.1:0-4431 GCF_984466335.1 Roseitalea sp.
GGCGCCTGGCGCGCCGTCCGTGCTGGCGGCTATATAAGGAGGTCGATTTTTGCCTGCAAGGCGGCCCATCGGGGATTGTTTTGCAACCCTGGCGCTGGACGTCGAAAAGGCTGCCCGGGTCACGGCGCCGTGAACCGGCGATCGCAGTCCGGCGCCCGGTTCTTCGCGCCAAGGGTCATTGCGGCCTCGGCCCATTTCGAGCGGGGCGTTGTGGTCGAGCACACAAGGGAAGGCATGGAAGCGGCCCGCAAGCGCGGCGTCCGACTGGGCCGGGCGGCGATTTCGATCTCCCCCATCTGAAAGCGATCCATGCCGAAAACGATCACCCGGCAGATGAAACACCGCATGAAGCGGATGCGCGCAAGCCGTCGATGGAAGATCTGACGGCATTGAAGAATGGCGTTGATGGCCCCTTGTGCTAACGGCCCAAAATGGCGTCAAGCACGGTGCGCGATCGCACCTCGCCCACACTGGCCGATGGACGCGGTCCGCCGGTGGACGACGTCACCGTGCGGTCCGGCGACGGCGGAACGAGCCCCCCTCGCCCGTCCGCGCCGGCCATCGGCACGCCGGCCGGAGGAAGCGGCGCCCGGTCGGGACGCGGCAGCGGGATGACGTTGAAGGGCATGTAACCGGGAAGGTCGACAAGCGGCAGGTTCGCATGGGCCGGCCGCATGACCGCGCGCCAAGTCCCGGCGGGCAGGTTGCCGCCCGTCACGTCGCGCATCGGCGTCCCATCGTCATTGCCGAACCAGACGCCGGCGACCAGATGCGCCGTGTAGCCGACGAACCAGGCATCGCGCGCGTTCTGCGTCGTGCCGGTCTTGCCGGCGGCGGGATGGTCGAAACCGGCCGCGCGCGCCGTGCCCGCGCGGATTGTCCGGGTCATCATCCGGTTCATCATGGCGGCAAGATCGGGCGCCAGCACGCGCTGCCGGTTTTGGGTGCGTTCATAGAGCACCTCGCCGTCGGGCGTCGTCACCCGGCGGACGAGATGCGGTTCGGCGCGATAGCCCCCCGTGGCGAACGGCAGATAGGCGGCCGTCAGCTCCTTCAGCGTGACCTCTGAGGTTCCCAGCGCGAGCGAGGCGTTGGCGGCCAGCGTCGATTGGATGCCCATCCGGCGCGCCGTTCGCGCGACATTGCCCGGTCCGGCCTCCATGATCAGTTGAACCGCCACGGAATTGAGCGATTTCGCCAGCGCCGTCTCCAGCGTGACCGCGCCATGGTAGCGGCCGCGATAGTTCTCCGGCGACCAGTCGCCGATCCGGATCGGCGCATCGTTGCGCACCGTGGTGGGTGCGGCACCCTGCCCGAGAGCGGTCAGATAGACGAACGGCTTGAAGGCCGAGCCCGGCTGGCGCCTGGCTTGCGTCGCCCGGTCGAACTGCGAGCGCTCATAGTCGGCCCCGCCGACCAGCGCCCGCACCGCGCCCGACATATCCATGGCGACGAACGCGCCCTGGCTTACATCGTGGTCGGCGCCCTTGTCGGCGATGGCCTTGCGGATCGCGGCCTCGGCCGCCTTCTGCAGCGACAGATCGATGGTCGTGTCGACGATCAGGTCGCGCCGCACCTCGCCGACCAGGTCCGGCAATTCCTCCATGACCGCGTCGGCGACATAGTGATGGGCGCCCGACCAGTAACGGCTGGCGCGGGGTCTGGGCTGGGCGAGCGCGGCGGTCATCTCGCCGTCGGAGACAAGCTCCTGGTCGCGCATGACGGCCAGCACGAGCTGCGCCCGGCGTTCGGCCGCCTCGGGATCGCGGTTGGGCGACAGGCGCGAAGGCGCCCTGAGCAGGCCCGCCAGCAGCGCGGCCTCGGGCAGCGAGACGTCCCGCGCGGATCTGCCGAAATAGCGGCGCGCGGCCGATTCGACGCCATAGGCGCCAGCGCCGAAATAGACCCGGTTGAGATACATTTCGAGGATCTGCTGCTTGGAATAGCTCCGTTCGAGCCAGAAGGCGAGCAGCACCTCCTGCACCTTGCGGCCGATCGTGCGCTCCGGTGTCAGGAACAGGTTCTTGGCGAGCTGCTGCGTCAATGTCGAGCCGCCCTGGACGAGCCGCCTTTCCATGACATTGCGGACCATGGCCCGCGCCAGCCCGATCGGATCGACGCCGAAATGGGAAAAAAAGCGCCGGTCCTCGATGGCCACCACGGCCTTGGGTATGTAGGGGCTCATTTCGTGCAGGCCGAGCGCCTGCCCGCCGGTCGCGCCGCGGTTGGTGACGAGCGCGCCGCCCGAGGCGACGATCTTGACGTTGGGCGGACGGTCCGGAACGGACCAGGTGCTGGCCGAGGGCAGTTGCGCGCCGTACCAGGCGACGAGGCCGACCAGGGCCACGCCCCCCCAGATGCAGGCGATGAGCCCCCAATAGAAAAAGCCGCCGATCAGCCCACGGGCGCGGCCGGTCCTCCTTGACGGGCGGCCGGTCTTGCGGCCACCGGGCCGCTTGCGCTTTCCGCCCGCCTTGCGCGCGCGCTGCGGCGGCGGTGCGGCCCGATCGTCGGCGCTGACGGAAAAATCGGCGCCGGCGCCGCGCCGCTTCCCGTCCTCGAAACGGGGTTCCACACGCGGTTTGCGCCTGGTTTTCGATGAGAACATGCGGACCCGCACAACCGTGACTGCGTACCGGGGTCAGATCCCGGCAACGGCGCGATGATCCTAGAGCCGGGCGATTTAAGGCGGGGTTAACCGGCGGTGACCGCGCCTTGCGCAATGCAGCCCGCCGAGGGGCCGGACGCGGGAACGGCCTCCGGCCGGCTTAACCGGTCGCAAACCATGATCGCGATCGGCGACCCTTCGTTCAGCGAACGGCCACGGCCGCCTGATAGTCCGGCGCAAGGCCGTTCAAGGATATCGATATGCACGGACAGGCACGCATAGGCTGGATCGACCACGCGCGGGGCATTTGCATCATCGTGGTGGTGACGATGCATTCGACCCTGGGCGTGGGTCTTGCCATGGGCGGCGCGGGGTGGCTGCACGGCCTGGTGGCGTTCGCCGAACCGTTCCGCGTGCCCGCCTTCTTCGTCATTGCCGGCCTGTTCGCCCATCGGGTGATGGGCTGGCGGTGGCGGCGCTTCATCGACCGGCGCGTTCTTCACTACGCCTATTTCTACGCGCTGTGGGTGACGATCCAGTTCGCGTTCACGGCGCCGGGCATGGCGGGCGAGATCGGCGTGGCCGGCGCGCTTCAGGCCTATCTGACGGCGTTCGTGCAGCCGTTCGGAACGCTGTGGTTCATCTATCTGCTGCCGGTCTTCTTCGTCCTCGCGCGGCTCGCGGAGCCCCTTCCGGGGCGGCTCGTCCTTGCCGTCGCGGTCATCGCGCACGTGCTGCCCGTCTCGACGGGCTGGCTGGTCGTCGACGAACTCGCCGACTGCCTCGTCTTCTTCCTGGCCGGCCATGCGTTGCGGGACCGCATCATCGCCTTTGCGGGCGGGATTGCGGACAATCCCCTGCCGGCCGTGCTGCTGCTCGCCGTGTGGGCGCCTGTGCATGCGACCGCGATGCAGAACCAGTCCGTTCCGGGAAGCGGCCTGCTTTTGGCCGCCCTCGGCACGGCGGCGATCGTGACGGTCGCGGTGGTCGCGGCGCGGCTGCGTTCCCGGTCGGGCGCGATCGGCGGCCTTGCCTGGATCGGCCGGCATTCGATCGTGATCTACCTGGCGTTCTTCCTTCCCATGGCGGTGACCCGGACCGTGATCGTCAAGACCGGGCTTATAAGCGATGTCGGCCTCGCCGCGCTCGTTACGACGGTTGCCGCGCTCTCAGGGCCGATCGTGCTCTACAGGATGACGAAGATGACCGGTCTCGGCCGGTTCCTGTTCGAGCGACCATCGATCGCGGTCCATGAGCGGCGCGCGGCCGACCGCCCGCCGGCACCCGCCGGTTAGAGCGTTTTCAGCGAAAGTGCGGGCGGTTTCGCGGTTCGAAAACACGACGAATCAAAGAGATAGAGCGGTCAGCGGCGCGCCAGCGCATCAAGGATGCGCGCCCAGGAGCGACGACCCCTGGCGAACGCGTTGAGATCGTATTTCTCGTTCGGTGAATGGATGCGGTCGTCGGCAAGGGCAAAGCCGACCAGGAGCGACTCCATGCCGAGCATCGCCTTGAAGTCGCCGACGACGGGGATCGAGCCGCCCATGCCGATCACGACGGCGGGCTTGGGCCATTCGTCCGACAGCGCCGCCTTGGCGGCGAGGACGGCGGGCGCATCGGCGGCCAGGATGCTGGCGGGCGAGGCGCCATGATCGCTAAACGCGACCGAACAGTCGGCCGGAACGCGACGGCGCACGAAGGCGCGGAAATGCTCGCGGATCGCCTGCGGGTCCTGGCCGGCGACGAGTCGGAAGGATATCTTCGCCGACGCCTCGGCCGGAATGACCGTCTTGAACCCTTCGCCCGTATAGCCGCCGGTGACG
>NZ_CFIFWG010000209.1:0-4402 GCF_984466335.1 Roseitalea sp.
GCCCGTCGTGTCGCGGACGACCTGTCGCAGATAGCGCTCGGGCACGCGCCGGTAGGGGATGGCGGGAATCGTGAAGCCGCCATCGCGCTTTTGGGCATACATCACCTCGAAAGGCGGAAAGCGGGGCTCGGGTCCGAACGGCATCGCGCCGGTCGCGCCCGCAGGCGGCGGCGGGGCCTGGGGCGCCGCCGTCTGGGTGCAGGCGGCGGTGGCCGAAAGCGGCGCGACGGCCGCAAGGCGGAGAAACTGGCGGCGTGATGCGCGAATCATGACGGACCCCATGATGAAAACCCCACGCCTTGCTAGGCCACGACCGGTCCGTTGGGAATATGCGGTTGTCGCGAAACCAGCCCTTTCACGGCCCTGTGAGCGGGCTCCGGCGCGTTTGGCAAGGGGCGTTGCAAAGCGGCAACAAGGCCGCCGCGCGGTCCGGCGCATGTGCCCTCAGAGCGCTGCGAGCGTATCGATCACGCGCTTGGGCGCATAGCCGGCATATTCGTCCGGATGCCCCGCGCGGTTGATCCAGACGGCGTGGAAGCCGAACTTGGCCGCCCCGGCTATGTCCCACCGGTTCGACGACACGAACACCACCTTCTTGGCCTTACAGCCCCACGCGTCGGTGACCATACGGTAGGTCTCGGGCGCCGTCTTGAAGACCTTCACCGCATCGATCGAGAACATGTCGTCGACCAGTTCGCCCAGCCGCGCGGACGCCACGGCCGCCGCCAGCATGTCCGGCGAACCGTTCGACAGGATCGCGGTCCGCGTTCCGTCCTTGCGCAGCCGTTCGAGCGTCGCGCGCACATCGTCATAGCTGTCGAGCGTCCAGTAGGCATCGAGCAGGGCCGCGCGGAGCGCGCCATCGTCGATCCCGTTCTGGGCGAGCGCGAAATCGAGCGCTTCCTCGGTCAGCCGCCAGAAGCTTGCATAGCTGCCCATAAGCCCGCGCACCCAGGAATATTCGAGCTGCTTGGCGCGCCAGACGGCCGAGATCGCCTGCCACCGGTCGCCGAGCGCGTCGGCATGGCCGGCCATGGCCGCGTGCACGTCGAACAGCGTGCCATACGCATCGAAGACATAGCCGGTCGGCGTCATGGGAATCCATCGGTCAAGGCCCGCGCATCATCATCCAAACGCGCGCCGCGTCAAGGCGTTGACCCACATTGACGTTGGCTCCAAAAACCGGCCAAGTCGGATCGCGATCAAAAAGGAGCGACCCATGGCCACGATCCCACCCGCCCAGAGCGCAACCTGGACCCATGTCGATGGCGACTGGCACGAGGGCAACGTTGCGATCATGGGCGCGCGCACCCATGCGGTCTGGCTCGGCTCGTCCGTGTTCGACGGCGCGCGCTGGTTCGAGGGTGTTGCCCCGGACCTCGACCTGCACTGCCGGCGCGTGAACGCGTCGGCCGTCGCGCTCGGCCTGAAGCCGACCATGGATGCCGAGCGGATGGCGGCGCTGGCCCTTGAGGGCATCGGCAAGTTCGACGGCCGGACCGCGATCTACATCCGGCCGACCTACTGGGCCGAGCATGGCGGCTACATGTCGGTGCCCGCCGATCCGGCGTCCACCCGCTTCGCGCTTTGCCTGTTCGAGGCGCCGATGATCGCGCCCAAGGGCTTTTCGGTGACCGTCTCCCCGTTCCGCCGGCCGACCATCGAGACCATGCCGACCGACGCCAAGGCCGGCTGCCTTTACCCCAACAACGGCCGGGCGATCCTGGAGGCCAGGGCGCGCGGCTTCGACAATTGCCTGGTGCGCGACATGCTGGGCAATGTGTGCGAGACGGCGACCTCCAACATCTTCCTGGTCAAGGACGGCCAGGTGATGACCCCGGCGCCGAACCGCACCTTCCTGTCCGGCATCACCCGGTCGCGTATCATCGACCTTTTGTGGCAGTACGGCTTCAAGACCGTCGAAAAGACGCTGACGGTCGATGACTTTCTCGATGCCGACGAGATCTTTTCGACCGGCAACCACTCCAAGGTCGTGCCCGTCGTCCGAATCGAGGATCGGGAGTTGCAGCCCGGTCCCGTCGGCCAGAAGGCGCGCGACCTCTATTGGGAGTGGGCGCACGCCTGATCCCGGTCGCGGCGGCGTCGAAATCGGGCGGGGCGCGGTTGCCGAGCCGCCGGCTAGGGCCTAAATCACAGGCCAGGATCTGCCCGAGGCATAAAGGCCGCGCCAGCATGTCCGACCATCCGACGGAGAGGACCCCGACAATGGCTTTCGAACTGCCCGATCTGCCCTACGATTACGACGCGCTTGCCCCCTACATGTCGCGCGAGACGCTCGAATTTCACCACGACAAGCACCATCGGGCCTATGTGGCCAAGGGGAGCGAACTGGCCGCCGAGGCGGGCATGGACGGCTTGCCGCTGGAGGAGATCGTCACCCAGTCTTTCGGCAGGAATCCCGGCCTGTTCAACAATGCCGGCCAGCACTACAACCACATCCACTTCTGGAAGTGGATGAAAAAGGACGGCGGCGGCACGTCTCTGCCCGGCAAGCTGGCCGCCGCCATCGACCGCGATCTTGGCGGCTATGACAGGTTCAAGGCCGATTTCATCGCCGCTGGCGTCGGCCAGTTCGGCTCCGGCTGGGCCTGGATCGCCGTCAAGGACGGCAAGCTGGAAATCATGAAGACGCCCAACGGCGAAAGCCCGCTCGTGCACGGCGCCGCGCCCATCCTTGGCGTCGATGTGTGGGAGCATTCCTACTATATCGACTATCGCAACGCCCGGCCGAAATATCTCGAAGCGTTCGTCGACAGCCTCGTCGACTGGGACTACGTGCTGGAAATGTACGAGGCCGCCACCTCGTAAGCGTCCGGCACCCGCGAACGCGCTTGAAAGGCCCGGCCGGCGCGCCGGGCCTTTTGCTTGCGCTTCTAAGGGCATCTCCCCGATCCGCCGGCCGCGGGCCATGTCGACCGGCGGACCGTGCCCGCGATCGCGTCTCATCAAGCGTGCGGCGCGGCGGCGTCCACCGGCGACGAACGCCTTGTCAAACGATTGGCGGCTGTTTCCGCGTTCGCAAAAGGTTTATCTCCGAAACGGTTGCGGGCACCGCCGCCGGGGAGACGTGCATGCTGTTGATGAACACGCGCGAACGCTATGGCCTTGTCGCGCAGCTCTTTCATTGGGTGACGGCCAGCCTGATCCTGGTCCTCGTTCCGCTCGGCCTCGTCATGGTGTGGCTGCCGATCGACACGGACGGGGCCGTATCCCTGAAGGTGTGGCTCTACAGTCTCCACAAGACGCTTGGCGTGACCGCTCTTGCGGTGGCGCTGGCGCGGATTGCCTGGGCGCTCGTCTGCGTGCGCCCCCGGCCGCTGCATCCCGAACGCCGCGCCGAGACGCTGGCGGCCGACACGGTTCACTGGCTGCTCTATGCCGGCATCGTCCTGGCGCCCGTCACGGGCCTTTTGCACCATTACGCGACGATCGGATTTGCGCCGATCTGGTGGCCGCTGCCGCAGGATGTGCCGTTCGTGCCGAAGAACGAGCCGCTGAGCATCGTCTTCAAATGGCTCCACTGGGGCAGCGCGCTGATGATCGTCGTCTCGCTCGGCGCCCATATCGCCGGCGCGCTGAAGCACCTGGTCGTCGACCGCGACGAGACCCTCGCAAGGATGGTTCCCGGCGCCAAATGCGACCCGAAGGTGACAGGGCGCGCGCACCATCGCCGCGCGCCCGCGCTGCTCGCCACGGGCATCGTGGCGGCGATGCTGTCGGCCAGCGCCGGCTATGCGACGGTCCGCAATGTCCAGTCGCCGCAATCGCAGGCCCTGCTCGCGCAGGCCGGAACGGCGGCGGGCGCCGGCGCCGCCCGTTGGGCGGTCGATCACGATGCGAGCCGCCTGGGCATCACGGTCGTGCAACTGGGCAGCCCCGTCGACGGCGCCTTCGGCGCCTGGGACGCCGATATCGTTTTCGATCCGGACGATCCGGAGGGCGCCCGGGTGACCGCCCTCATCGACATTGCGAGCCTGACGCTTGGCACCGTTTCGGGCCAGGCGGTCGGCGCCGACTTCCTGGATGCGCCGAACCATCCGCGGGCACGGTTCGTTGCCGAAGGCTTCAAGGCGCTGGACGATACCGCCACCGCCTTCGAGGCCGAGGGCACCCTGACCATCCGTGGCGTCGAACGGCCTTTCCTCCTGCCGTTCGACCTTGCAATCGACGGCGACCGTGCGGTCATGAGCGCGACTGTCACCGTCAATCGCATCGATTTCGGCGTGGGCGCCCAAAGCCAGCCAACCGAGGCCACCGTTGCGTTCGGTGTCGACGTGGCGATCGAGCTGGCCGCCGATCGCCTGTCGCCGGCCGACGGGAGCTGACGGCGGGCGCATGGAAAAGCGCCGCGCCGTGTCGTTCACGGCGCGGCGCAGCCACA
>NZ_CFIFWG010000210.1:0-4364 GCF_984466335.1 Roseitalea sp.
CAGTGCGGCCGTCCTGCCCTGGACGGTCGAGATGCTGGGGTTGAAGGATGTCGACGCGCTGCTTGGGCTGGCAAAAACCGTTCCCGACTCGGCGGGCGTTTCGCTCGTTCCGGCACATGTCGGCTTGGGCGCGCCGCACTGGCTTCCGGACGCTCGGGGCGTGATCAGCGGATTATCGTTCGGCACCCGCCCGGCGCATATCGCGCGCGCTGCGGCCGAAAGCATGGCGCTGCAAGTCATGGATGTCTTCGACATTATGAGCGAGGCGGGGGGAGGTTTGGGCCGGCTGTTCGTCGATGGCGGACCGAGCCGCAATGCGTTCCTGATGCAGATGGTCGCCGACTTTTTGCAGTACCCGGTCGTGCCGGGCCATAGCAGTCGATCATCGGCCGCAGGCGCCGCCCACCTTGCGGGACTTGCCATCGGTTTCTGGTCGGACGCGGCCGAGGTGGCCGGGCTGGCAAAGCACGATCCGGCCATTGCCCCTTCCATGGCCGCTTGCGTCCGGTCGATGACGGTCGATGCCTGGAAGAATGCGATTGCGAGATCGGCACTGGATGTTTAGCACAGATTAGCCAATGTTATCATGGAGCTAATGCCGTGTCCCGCGTGAACGAACTCAGACTGATAGCGCGGATCGCCCAGATGTACCACGTTGAAGGTGCGCGTCAGGCCGACATCGCAAAGCGCCTGCGGATTTCTCAGGCCACCGTCTCGCGGATGCTGAAGCGGGCGCAGGAAGAGGAAATCGTCCGCACGACCGTCCTGGCACCAAGCGGAACCTACGCTTGGCTCGAAGCCGCCATGCGCGATGCCTTCGACATTGACGAAGCGATCGTCACCGAGTGCTCCGAGGACAGCAACGGCCCAATCATGGCGCGTATCGGAGAGGCGGCCGCCCATTTTTTGGAGACCACGCTGCAAGCCGGCGAGATCATAGGCGTTTCCAGCTGGTCCGAAACCATCCTGAAGATGGTGGACAACATCCACCCCATGAGGAACGGGCGGGCCAAGGCCGTCGTCCAGACGCTCGGCGGGATCGGAGATCCGACCGTGCAGAGCCATGCGAACCAGCTCACGACGCGATTGGCGAAGCTGACGGGCGCGGAAGCGCATCTTTTGAGCGCACCGGGCGTTGCCCAGTCCAGGGAAGCAAAGCTCATCCTTTTGGGCGATACCTATGTGCGCGAGACGATCGACCGTTTCCAGCAGATCACCCTTGCGATCGTGGGCATCGGTGCCATTGAACCATCCGACATGCTGGCGCGATCAGGCAATGTGTTTTCCTCAAGGGAGCTTGCCGCCATCAAGGAGGCCGGAGGCGTCGGCGACATGAGCCTGCGCTTTTTCGACCCCGAGGGTGGCCTCGTCAAGACCCCGCTGGATGACCGGGTCATCGGCATGAGCCTTGAGGAACTGACGCATGTCGACCGCGTGATCGCGCTTGCCGGCGGCGGCTCGAAAACCGAGGCCATCCTGGGTGCTCTCAGGACCGGTGTCATCGATATCCTGATCACGGACAAGTTCACCGCCGCGCGACTGGTGAACGCGGACCTTTGACGAAAAGCGCACCGGGCGCGCCCGCGCGCGGCAGCCCCTGCAATGAAAACACGCCTGCATGTTCCAGCGGGAAACCACGGCAATGTGGTCCGCTCCGCAAAATCGCAAGGTGGGGTGCGCGCTTACGATGTTCTGCGTACGTTCACGTTGACCCTTTCAGGAAAACCTAGCTATCTCCCAAATTCGCCGTCCTCGGGATCGGTTTGGGACGGCAGGGTTGTAGGTTCGAATCCTGCCGCTCCGACCATGCATCGAGGCGCGTCTCGGAGGTAATGGCCATGAGCAGCGTACGCATATACAGCCCGGCAAGGACCGCCATGCAGTCCGGCAAGGCCAAGACCGGCCATTGGATTGTTGAATTCGACCGCGAGCAGCCGCGCCGGGTCGAGCCGCTGATGGGCTATACGTCCTCCGCCGACATGCGCCAGCAGGTGCGGCTGCGCTTCGAGACCAGGGAAGCGGCCGTCGCCTATGCCGAAAAGCATGGCCTGGCCTACCGGATCGAGGAGCCGCAGATGCCCAGGCGTCGCAATCAGGCCTATGCGGACAATTTTAAGTACGATCGCCGCACGCCCTGGACACACTGAGCGGAACGCGGACCGCCGCCGGCACGATCGCCGCGATTGCTTCGCGGCCTTGCGCGCATCTATATGCCACCGAATGGACCCGTAGCTCAGCTGGATAGAGCAGGTGACTTCTAATCATCAGGTCGCAGGTTCGAGTCCTGCCGGGTTCGCCAGCATTTTCAAGCCTTTATGGCGCCTTGTGAAAAGAGTATGAGGTGAATGTGGGCCGTCTCGCCGTCCCACCTTGCATCTCACCTCTTGATCAGCGGGTCGCGCCCCGCTGACGCGGCCGTGATCCGGTTTTGCTTGCGCCTGCCGCGATCTCCACCCTAGATTGCTTCTCAATCGCAAACACCAGCCAGGCACGGCACCGTCGCCGCTGGTGCGAACGGTGCGGCGGGGCGACCGGCCGCCGCGACCGGGCAGGGGCGAGGGCATTGGCCGTGCCGCTCGGCGCGCCGAACGGCGCCCGGGGAGGACATTCGATGACCATCCATGCCGTCCGCCTGGACGACACCTACACCGCGCGCGAGGGCGCGGTGTATATGAGCGGCATGCAGGCGCTGGTGCGCCTGCCCATGGCGCAGATGCGCCGCGACCGTGCCGCGAGCCTGAACACGGCCGCCTTCGTGAGCGGCTATCGCGGTTCGCCGCTGGGCGGCTACGACCAGCAACTCGTCCGGGCGAGGGCACATCTCGATGCCCATGACGTGACCTTCCAGCCCGGCGTCAACGAGGAACTGGCCGCCACCGCCGTCTGGGGCACGCAGCAGGTCGGCCTTTCGCCCGGCGCCAGAAAGGACGGCGTGCTCGGCATCTGGTACGGCAAGGGACCCGGCGTCGACCGGTCCGGAGACGCCTTCAAGCACGCCAGCGCGGCCGGAACCTCGCCCCATGGCGGCGTTCTGTGCCTGGCCGGCGACGATCACACCTGCAAGTCCTCGACCGTGCCGCACCAGTCCGACCATGCGTTCGCGGCCGCGATCATACCGTGCCTTTACCCTTCATCGATCCATGAGTTCGTCGAACTCGGCCTGCTCGGCATCGCCATGTCGCGCTTTTCGGGTCTTTGGGTGGGCATGAAGTTCATCTCCGATACGGTCGAGACCACGTCGGTCGTCGACCTTTCGGGCGAGGGCCGCCGCTTCGTCCTTCCCGACTTCGACCTGCCCGCGGGCGGGGTCAATCTCAGATGGCCCGATCCGCCGCTGGTCCAGGACCAGCGCTTGCAGGAGGTCAAGCCCTACGCCGCGCTGGCCTTCGCGCGCGCCAACCGCGTCGACGAGATCGCCATGGATTGCCCGGAAGCGCGGTTCGGCATCGCCGGGTCCGGCAAGGCCTATGAGGATGTGCGCCAGGCGCTGTTCGAGCTTGGTGTCGGCGAAAGGGAGGCCGCCCATATCGGCCTCAGGCTCTACAAGGTGCGCATGACCTGGCCGCTGGAGCCGGAGGGCATCCGCGAATTCTCCAAGGGGCTCGAAGAGGTGCTCGTCGTCGAGGAGCGGCGCGAGATCATCGAGCACCAGATCAAGATGCACCTGTTCAACTGGCGCGCCGACGTGCGCCCGCGCATCGTCGGCAAGTTCGACGAGGACGACCGGCCGTTCCTGTCGCTTTCCAAGGCGCTGTCCGTCGGCGCGGTCGCGCGCGGCATCGCCGACCGGGTCCTGCGGCTCGACGGCATCGATGACGGCCTGCGCATGCAGATAAGGGCGCGGCTCGCCTATCTGGAAGAGCGCGAGCGCTACGCCGAAGCCCATGTGCCGGCGGTGATCCGCCAACCGCATTATTGCGGCGGCTGCCCGCACAACACATCGACCAGGGTGCCGGACGGCAGCCGCGCGCTGGCCGGCATCGGCTGCCATTACATGGCCCAATGGATGGACCGTAACACCGAGACCTTCACCCAGATGGGCGGCGAGGGCGTGCCCTGGACGGCGGTCGGCCGCTATACGGACGAGCGCCACGTGTTCGCCAATCTGGGCGACGGGACCTATTTCCATTCGGGCATCCTGGCGATCCGCCAGTCGGTCGCCGCGGGCGCGACCATGACCTACAAGCTGCTCTACAATGACGCCGTCGCCATGACCGGCGGCCAGCCGCTCGACGGCACGCTCACCCCGCAGCAGCTTACCCATCAGCTTCACCCTGAGGGCGTGTCGCCGATCGTCCTGATGAGCGACGATATCGGCGCCTATGGCGCGCCGGATCTGGCGCCGGGCACCGATATCCGCCATC